>JAOUMI010000107.1 GCA_029881555.1 Candidatus Bathyarchaeota archaeon
ACAGATCCATGAGCAACTGTTACATAATCACCTATTTCTACTGGCAAGTGTCCTTTCAGATTGTCTGCTTCGTATATATCTCCACCGTGAAGGACCACATTGTCTTGAATATTGGAGTACCTGCCAATGGTGATTTTTGCTATATCTCCACGAATTACTGCGCCAGGAAATACCGCCGTTCCTTCAGAAATTTCAACGTTACCTATTACGATTGCTAATGGGGAAACCATCGCATCTTCATGAATCCTAGGTGATTTTCCTCGGTACGAGAAGACTGGCAATTTACTCACCTGTCCTAGATTCTTTATAGGAGAAATAAATAGCAATTAATGTTTTACCAATCGTTCCTAAAGAATGAAGCCAAGCAAATTAAAAGCTGTGTGGCTGACTTCAACACCTCTCTTTGTTTGCTGGTTCCCCACTGACTTTTCGGTTCTCAACATTTCACGACTCTTAACGCGCGAGGCATAGGTTCCACAAAAAGCTTTCACAAAAGTTATCCTAATTAATCATAAAGAGCTCTATGTCCTCAGAATCTGGTGGCGACTAATCCTTGCAGTCCTCGATTTCCACGAAGCTCATCCGGCTGCTGAAAAATCAGAAGTATCACTTGGTTGGAGAGCACTCCGCTGTAAAACGCTGCAGGTGGCTCTATGAGACCCTTGTTCACGACAGACCGTGCTACAAACAAAAGTTTTACGGAATAAGAAGCCATCAGTGCATCCAGATGACCCCCGCGGTTCTCTACTGCACCATGCGCTGCCGCTTCTGTTGGCGCGCTCAGAGCGGAGACTTAGGACTGAAATGGGAAGAAACCCATCTGCCCAAACTGGATGATCCGGAAGAGATTGTGGAGGGCTGCATTCAGGCGCAGCTAAAGATTTTGAGCGGGTACAAAGGAAACCCGAAAACCAACCGAGATAAGTACAGTGAAGCTTTAACGCCAAGACATGCAGCCATCAGCCTAACCGGCGAACCAACATTATATCCTCCCCTGGGCGACCTCATAAGGAGCTTTCACAAACGAGGTTTCACAACTTTCCTCGTCACCAACGGAACACTTCCAGAAGCCCTGTCTCGGCTCAGCGAAGAACCCACTCAACTCTACGTTTCAGTTTGTGCGCCCGATGAAAAAACGTTCTTAGGTACGTGTCGCCCCCAAATCCCTGCAGCCTGGAAAAAACTCAGTGAAACGCTTTCTCTACTGCCCAGCTTTAAGTGTCCCACAGTGACTCGGTTAACGTTGGTGCGCCACATAAACTTGAAGCGCCCAGACTTGTACGCTCGATTGATTGAAAAGGCCAGTCCAACGTATGTAGAGCCCAAAGCATACATGCACGTGGGCTTTTCACGACTGCGTCTGGGCTTCGAAAACATGCCCACCCACCTGGAGATTCAAGAGTTTGCGGATGAGTTGGCTAAAAACCTGAGTTACAACATGCTTAATGAAGTTCCGGAGAGTCGGGTGGTCTTGTTGAGTCGTTTGGAAAAGCCTATTAAGCTCGCTTGAAGCTTCATTTTGGAAACACGCACGGTTGTGGATGATGTGTCATTAAAATCTCTTTTCGACAAGATCGAGAAAGAACTCAAGAAGAAAGAAGAGGTTCGACAGGAGCTTCAAAGAGAAATGCGCAGGGCAACCCGCTTGTCTAAGCAAGCGATCCTCTTTATGCACCAAGAAAGGTTTGATGAGGCTAGAGAGTTGCTCAAGGAGGCGAGCGAGCTCCTCGCCAAACTCGATGAAATTTCGAAGGATTACCCAGAGCTCGTTTACACCGGTTTAGTCAACGCGGCGTTTGAGGAATACGTCGAGGCGCATACATTCCTCACGTTGATAAAGGAAGAACGGTTCATTAACCCTGAAGAGTTGGGTGTCCCCTCGGTTTCCTACTTGCTCGGGCTGTCAGACGTAATCGGAGAGCTTAGGCGCAGGACTCTCGACTCACTTAGAAGGGAAGATGTGGAAACTGCGGAAAACTGCATGCAGAAGATGGAGCAGATTTACGTCGAGTTAACGGCCATGGACGATGCTTATCTCTTAGTCCCAGGGCTTCGAAGAAAGTGCGACGTTGCTAGACATGTCATCGAGGCCACAAGGGGAGACCTAAGCATCGAAACTCGAAGAAGCAGCTTGGAACGCTCCATCAAAGAATTAGAGAAGACCATCAGGAGGAAAAGAAAAGTTGGGAAAAAGAAAGCCCAATGAAATCCTGAAACGGGTTGAAAAGGAAGGGTTCGAACGAGTCTGGCGCGAAAGCGCAAGCCTCCTGCCAAAGCCTAAGCGGAGATTGAAGCTCGTTTCCGGCAAGCTTGGCTTATCTCACCCGCTCTTTGAGCTCCTTCAAAGGATGCGTCAATCCTTTCTGGACCTAGGCTTCACAGAGGTCTTAAACCCTGTCATTGTTGACGAGACAGAGGTCTACAAACAGTACGGATCAGAGGCGCCGGTCATACTAGACCGGTGCTACTACTTGGCGACGCTGCCTCGTCCCGACATAGGCTTAGGCAAAGCAAAGTATCAAAAGATCGAAAGTCTCGGAGTTCAATTAACTGAGAATAAATGTGCGGCCTTACAGAGAGTGTTGCGCGATTACAAAAAGGGAGAGATAGATCCGGACGATCTGGTAGAGAAGATCGCTGAATCTCTTGACACCCCTGACGACACGGCAACACTCGTTCTCTCCGAGGTTTTCCCAGAGTTTGCCGCTCTTAAGCCCGAACCCTCCACCCACACCTTGCGGTCTCACATGACGAGCGCTTGGTTCCTCACGCTGCAAGCCTTGCAATACAAGCTTGAATTGCCCATAGAGCTGTTCTCAGTAGACATCCGGTTTCGACGTGAACAAAGGGAGGACCCCACCCATCTCCGCGCCCACTATTCCGCGAGTTGTGTGATCATGGACGAGGCAGTGGACGTGAGGGACGGAGAAGAGATCACGAGGGCTATGTTAAAGCCCTTAGGCTTCAAGCGCTTTCGTTTCGTTCAGAAGAAAGTAACCTCCAAGTATTACACTCCTAGAACGGAATACGAGGGTTTCATTTTCCATCCCGACATGAAGGAATGGATCGAGATTGTCAACTACGGACTGTACAATCCCGTCGCCCTAGCGAGGTACAACCTTGAACATCCTGTTCTTAACGTGGGGATAGGGGTAGAACGGGTAGCCATGGTGATGCACAACGAAAGTGACATACGAAGGCTCGTGTACCCCCAGTTCTAC
>JAOUMI010000108.1 GCA_029881555.1 Candidatus Bathyarchaeota archaeon
CTATCCCAAGCCATCGAAGACGCCAACCTAGTAAGCGACCACGTAAAAATCGAAATAGACAAAGAAAAAATGACCATGCGCGCCACAGGAGACCTCATGGGAGCAACCATAGAAATGAAAAAAGGAAGCGACGCCCTCCTAGACCTAGAAGCCAAAGAACCATCCAAAGCCACCTTCAGCCTCAGCTACCTCTCAGAAATCGTCAAAGCCGCAGTAGCAACCTCCGACATAGCCACCATAGAATTCTCCACAGACATGCCCATCCGCCTAGACTTCCAACAACCAAAAGAAGGAAAACTAACATTCTACCTAGCCCCCCGCATAGAGGTGGAATAACACGAAAACCCGGAGGGGAAACACGTACTCACCAGAAGCGACTTGGCCAAATACCCCTTCACAAACGAAGCAGCCGAATACGTGAGAAACCTAGACCTAAAAATCGAAGACATGAGCAACCCCATACTAACCAGAGCAGAACAACGAATAGAAGAAGCCCTCCTCTACGCCCACGTGAACACCGGGTCACGCAACAACGAAATAGAAATCCCCTCCTTCCCAGTCGCAGTTATGATGGTAGCCTCAACCGCAGACACACTCATGAAAAGAAGATACGCACTAGCTGAAGCCAAACGAGTTTACAACCTACTCAACGAAGAAGAAAAAGACATGATCCTAAAAATCGCAAGCGCCTTTAATTGGAGAATTAGACTAACCAACAATATACCACCTTACGAATTCGCGCTATCCTTCACAGACTATTTAAAAAACACAACAAGATTTCAAGCCAAACAATGGAAACTCGTCAACCGGATTGTGGTTGACGGAGAAGTTTATTTGACACAAGACCACACAGCTCGTCTCCTAGAGGAAGAGGTGCGCGCACACATCGAGAAAAAACTAGACACGAAAGGCAAGTTCGCACTGCCACAAAACGTTGCTGATCGTCTAGAGCAACTAAAAAAGACATTCATAAAACAAAAAGGAAAAATTCAATTCGAAGAGTTCCCAAAAGAGGTCAATATCACCGCTTTTCCACCCTGCATCAAAAACATGTACGACAACATAAACTCCGGACACCACCTCTCCCACATCGGCCGCTTCGCACTAACATCCTTCCTAATAAACATAGGCATGACCCCGGAAAACGTAATCAACCTGTACCGCTCCCTCTCCGACTTCAACGAAAGACTAACCCGCTATCAGGTAGAACACATAGCCGGCGGAAGAGGCTCACGAACAAAATACATACCACCCAGATGCAACACGCTACGCACCCACGGAGTCTGCACCAGCACAGACCAAATCTGCAAAGGAACACGCCACCCACTCGCATACTACCGAAGAAAACTAAGAACCATAAAAACAAAAACCCCAACAGAGCAAACACAAAAATGACAGAAACCAAAACATTTGTCCGAAACAAATTCTCAGAATACTACCAGAAACACTCACCCAGCATCAAGCCTCCCACCCAAATAGAAAAACGCGAATTCGGATTCCTCGCGCTCAAAGAAAGATTCATGATCCGACACAAAGGCTTCAAAAACGTAAATGATCTCACAAAATTCCTGAAAACACTAGTTCCCTCAGACGTCTACTACTCAAGCGCCTACTACGAAAAGCCTGAAGAAAAAATGGAAGAGAAGAGCTGGCTCGGCGCTGACCTCATTTTTGACATAGACGCAGACCACATCCCAACCCCCTGCGCAAAAACCCACGACAAATGGACCTGCAACAACTGCGGCACCGCTGGCAAGGGCGTACTGCCAGAAAAGTGTCCAGCGTGCGGAGAGCAGAAATTCGATGAGAAAACCTGGCCTTGCGAAGTCTGCCTAGAATCCGCCAAAGTCGAAACAACAAAACTTATAGACATGTTAACGAGAGACTTCGGCTTCCACTCCAAAGAGATAAGCGTGTCCTTTTCGGGACATCGCGGATACCATCTCCACGTAGAAACCAAGGAAGTCCAAGCGCTCGATTCGATGGCTCGCAAGGAGATAGTTGACTACATCCTGGGAATAGGCTTAGAAACCAGTTTTCACGGGTTGGGGGAGGAGAGGGGCGAGATGAAATCAAGCGTACTGGTTGGACCTAGCCTAGACGATTCAGGGTGGAGAGGGAGAATCGCCCGAGGAACCTACGAATTTCTCCTCACAACCACCCCAGAAGAACTAGAAAATACAGGACTGAAAAAGAAGATCATCGACACGCTAACCCAACACAAGGAGACAATTCTAGAAAGCTGGAAAGAAAAGGGGCCATGGGGAGTCATAAAGGGCGTGGGCGTCGAAAAATGGAGAAAGATAGCTCAGCGCGGAGCAGATATACAGTCAGCAAAAATCGACACGGTGGTCACCACTGACGTTCACCGTTTGATAAGGCTCACCAACACGCTACACGGAAAAACAGGCCTAAAAAAAATCGAGGTTCCCATCCCCGACATCGAACGTTTCGATCCCCTCAAAAGCGCCATAGCCTTTAAAGAAGGCACGGTAACGATTCTAGTGTCTGACGCCCCTGAATTCAGACTGGGAGATCAAACCTACGGCCCATACAAAAATCGGCAGATTGAGTTGCCAACAGCAGCGGCGCTATTACTCCTATGCAAGGGAATGGCAGAAGTGAAGGAGGAGAAGTGAGGTGTACGAGAAGCTGTACGAAGCTTGGAGAAGGGAAAGGGAAACCGTAGAGATCCAGATGCTGCCCAAGGACTTCTACGCTAAGCTGGCTGATTACATGAAAAAGATGCGAGAAGAAAGTCGAATGCTAGACAAGAAAACACTGAGGGCAAGGCTCATGGAGCGCGAGTTCAAAAACGCAAAGAAACTCGTTAAAAAACTCTATCGACTTCGCCGCGAGAAATTCTTGAACGGAGCCAAGGAAGGAAAATCGGTGCCCAAAGATCGCCTAACCGAAGATGAAGAACGATTGTACGCGGGAATTTCACCCTTCGCAGAGTCGTATCAAGCTTTGTTTAAAGACGTTTCTAGAGGCCGTTCTCCACGTGTGAAGCCGGAAAAAAAGGGTAAGAGGATGGTGGTGCGGTTTCTCCAAGAGATTCCAGCCATAGTTGGATCCGACATGAAAACTTATGGTCCCTTCAAACCAGAGGATATAGCAACCCTGCCTGTTGAAAACGCCAAGGCCCTTATTAAGCAAGGGGTAACCGAAGAAGTGGAAGCAAAGTCATAGGCTCTTGTACTAGATGCAAAAAAGTATA
>JAOUMI010000109.1 GCA_029881555.1 Candidatus Bathyarchaeota archaeon
AATCAGTTTTTCTGGCTGCGTTGGCTGCATGAATACCAGCAGCGTTAGCGCCAATAATTGCTATTTTCTTGGGCACAAGCATTTTGTTTTTTCACTCCTCACAAATAGACATTTCTGCGCGCGCATCCTGCCCCTCTTCGAAGGTCATTCTCTTCTCAAAGATTCCGAACCAGAGCTCGGGGGTCTATATGCTGCCTCATGCGCTTTTCGGATGGCCTCAAGCCCTTCCTGCATCGTGAGTAGGGGGGTGATATTTATCATCTTGCAGGCGCCTGCTGCCATTATTGCCATGGAAAGGGCTGTTGCATTTACATTGTCTGGCATTTGAAGGATTGCTACGACGTTGTACTCTCCTAAAGCCAGATAGGCGCTTAGGATCTTTCCTTCAAGCTTCTCGACCGCCGGGCGCACGGCCTCTATGCCGCCTCTATGCGGGTTCTCCGGGTTTTTTAGTATAGCAGCCAATGCTTTGTCGGTATATGCGACCTGTACCAAATAAATGGGCATGCTGACTTTCACCTACGATATATGAAACTTGCATCAATTTATGTTTGGCGCACGCCCCCGCAAAAAAAAGTGGAGGTTGCTGGGACCAGTTATTCTATTGGAATTTTCTTGCCTTTTAGCGGTTTCTTCAAGGGAATTGTGACGTATAACATACCATTCTCGTATTTTGCTTTGGCCTTGTCTTCGTTTACTGAATGACCTAAGTACCAGCATCCAAGAAGATCCACATCCTCCCTTGAGCCTACGACACAGATGCTCTGCTCAGAAACACTTACTTCAATGTGGCCTTTATCCACGCCGGGCAGTTCAACTTCAACATAGTAGTTTTCAAGATCATGGTCAAAACAAGCCCCTGGTGTAAAAACCGGTCTCTTTCTTTCAGACATTTCCCACTCACCCCCTTTAACTTTGTTTGCATGTATGCACGCTTACACTTCTCGCGCAAGCAAAAATACGCGAATACAAAATATATAAGATTATGTTACTGTTGTGCCACAGTCACACATCTTTAAAAGTAGGGATGACGATAACAGGAGAACGACTGAAAAAGGAGAAAAACAAAATGAAAAGTAAAACCTCTATCTCGTTGACAGCACTAGTAGCACTAATAGTTCTATTGTCAGTCGCATGGCCTGTATTCGCGGTGCCTCCTGGTCCACTTCTTTTGGATCCGAAGGCAATCCCTAAGTTCGTCAATCAACTGACTGGCCCCCCACCTGTATATGCACCCAACGTTGGAACCGCCAATGAATACACGATAGACGCT
Organism: Candidatus Bathyarchaeota archaeon; assembly: GCA_029881555.1. GTDB lineage: Archaea > Thermoproteota > Bathyarchaeia > Bathyarchaeales > Bathyarchaeaceae. The sequence continues at coordinate 1,274 of JAOUMI010000109.1, forward strand.
ACCCAATTCACGCAGCAAATACTGCCTCCTGGATTCCCCACGACAAAGGTTTGGGGTTACGGCGGCACCATCGTGGGAGGAACCTACCTAGCCAATGCGCCTGGCGCCACCTTTGAAGCCGTCAGGGGAGTTCCAATCAAAGTTACTTGGCAGAACAAATTAGATGGCAGCCACTTGTTGCCAGTCGACCCAACACTTCACTGGGCAAATCCCAACAACATTCCGATGCCGGATCCCCTGAATCCACTTGCGCCCGTTGCGCCTTTCCCTCCATATGATGGCATAACAACCTTTGGATTTGACGGCACCGTGGAGAATCCACCTGGAACAGGATTAAAATACAATGCGCAATCTCCTGTTCCACTGGTTCCCCATCTACACGGCGGAGAAGTCCAGTCAACCTCAGATGGCCATCCAGAAGCTTGGTTCACTTCCGCGAGTTCTGGATTATTCGGCATGGAATTTAGCACAAACGATATCTATCAGCCAACTACCCCCCCACCCACCCCAGGAGAAGCAGTTTTCAACTATCCAAACGAGCAACCGCCCACAACTCTCTGGTATCACGATCACGCACTTGGCATAACACGGATAAACGTGTTATCGGGACTCGCAGGGTTCTATCTCTTGAGAGGGAATGTTACGAATCCGACCTCTCCATACTATGATGCTGTTGAAGCAGCGCTTGTCGCCTCAGCCCCATTCCCCTACAACACCCCTGAAATGTACCGTCAGAAGTATGAAATGCCTCTTGTGATACAAGACCGAACATTTCGCATCGACGGCTCATTTTTCTTCGACACCTTAGGCGTCAACCCAAACATCCATCCATACTGGACGCCAGAGTTCTTCGGCAACACCATCATGGTGAACGGCAAGGTCTGGCCTTATATGAATGTAGATCGGGGAGTATATCGCTTACGAATCTTGGACGGCTCAAACGCTCGCTTCTACACTCTCAGCTTCGTGGCGAAGAACAAGATTCTACCTTTCGATGTTATAGGCAGCGATGGCGGATACTTGCAGCAACCAGCCATAGGCCTTAAAGAGATCACAATAGGACCCGGCGAAAGGATCGACATTCTTGTTGACTTTTCAGGCCTGAACCCCGGAGACACAGTTTTACTCAAGAATACAGCTAGTGCACCATTTAAAGGACCAGCGGGAGGAGGCACTCCAGCAGATCCACAGACGGTTGGCCAAATTATGCAATTCCGCGTGCCCCTAACCCCGACACCTGGACCGAGCCCAATCAATTATGCACTATTGACACCTTTCAACCCAACCCTCCCCGTCGGCGCATTCCCGACCTTGCTCGCTGGCACTCAAACACCTACTACTAATCCGAGGATTCTGACTTTGGTCGAGGTAATGGGCGCTGGGGGTCCCTTGGCAGTACTCTTGGACGGGCAAAAGTGGATGAATCCGGTCTCTGAGAATCCTGTACTCGGATCAACCGAGGAGTGGGTGATCGTCAATCCGACAGCTGATACGCATCCTATCCATCTGCACCTGGTTCAGTTTCAACTTGTCAGTCGCCAACCGTTTCGAGCAGGTCCATATCTGCGTGATTGGATGAAAAACAACGGCATGGCACCATTAATGGGAACCCCTGTTTGGCCAGGCAGCGGAACGAACGGACTCACCAATTTGGCTCCTTATTTGCAGAAAACACCAGTTGTCCCAGGTCCAGGTGTCTTCACAACCGAGCAGGGTTGGAAAGACACGATCCAAGTAAACCCCGGTGAAGTCACTACTATAAGAGTACGCTTTTTACCCATCGACTATGATGTCAATCCGACAGTATATCCTTACTATCCATTTGATCCTTGGGTAGGACCAGGATACGTTTGGCACTGCCACATACTGGACCACGAAGACAACGAAATGATGCGCCCATACATAGTGCAACCGTAATCGCATAGACACATC
>JAOUMI010000011.1 GCA_029881555.1 Candidatus Bathyarchaeota archaeon
TCTCTTCATAGAAGTCACGGTACGCTCTCAAGCTGATCTGAACCTTGTCTCCCCTCTGACCCGCAACAACTGCCACATGGGCTCCCAACCCAATCAAGGCTCTCGCAGCTGAGGCTTGATAGGCGCTGACATGGGATAGTGCAACCAGCCACCCATCCATCCTCATGAGTTTCATTCGTTTGCCAGCCTTAAGTCGTGCTATGCGCTCTGAGGGATGTATTGGCAAGGAAAGCAGGGGCAGGGTTTCTTCAGCGTTCACTCCAGCGTCAATGAGGTCAGCCACGGTCTTAAGCGTGGAAGAGTTGGCTAAAACGAAGTGCCTCGTGTCAAACGCTATTCCGAGGAACAAAGCCTTAGCTTCGACTTCTGTTGGCTTAACTTCTGCCTCTCTGAAAAACTGACACACGATCTCGCAGGTAGACGACGCCTCTTCATCAGATAAGCTCAGTGTTGCTAGACGCTCCGTCTCTGGATGGCTGGCGTGATGGTCTATCACAACGAGGGGAGAATCAGCCGCCTTGACCAGTCCGCTCCATTCGTCCAGTTGCTGGACGGTGTTGGTGTCCAACAAAACGATGAAATCCGCCTTTTCAATGTGCGGTTGCATTGTTAGCTTGATAGGCAGCGATTTCAACAAGAGCTTGGAGAGTCTGCTGATTCCCTGAGCCGCAGCGATCTCAACGCTCAGTTTTGGTCGCAAACGCCTTAGCAGTTGAGAGAACGCGAATGCAGCGCATAGAGCGTCTGGGTCAGCGTTATGGTGGCACAGCAGAACAACCAGTTTTGCGTCAAGCTTGTCTATGAGAGACGTTATTTTGCCGATTTGCACGCGAGTTCCCTCAAATACCTTTCAACGGATGTGAACGCTCTTTTCGTGGCTTCGTTGGCCATTTTCTCCACATCACAGTTTTTCAACAGAGGTGACAGGGAAATTTCCACATCAACGTTAACGGTGACCGGCCTCGTCCCCTCGGTTTCAACGGTTATATTGAGGTCAGAAACCCTGTGCAGGGGAAGCTTTGACAGTATGTACTCTCTCGCCGCCCTCTCCGCGACCTCGCATAATTCTTCCACCTGTTCAGAGGTGAGTTCCGATATGCCTATCTCTTCCAAAAGTTTTTCCACCTTAAGGTGGAGATGAAATCGGACGCAAATCACGCTGAAGCTTTGTTTGCAGGTCCTTCACTTGGGTCCTCAGCCGCTCCTCTTGCTTACCAAGCACACTGATCCTCATGTTGAAAAGTTCCTTCCGCTCGTTCAGCTCTGTGGTCACCTTCGACCTTTTCGACTTCACGAGAAGCGAGCCGATAGACTTGTAGATGACCGCGTTTTCTGTGAGGTTTCCCAGCTCGCTCAAAGCCTGCTCAACCTCTGTGAGCTCCAGCTCAAGCTGCTGCTTTTGCGTTAACACTGCCTGCAACGTCTGTTGAAGCTGCTGAAGCCTCAACAGTCGCTGTTGAACTTGGGGTGGAAGCCTCGAAATTTCCTCACTCATTTAATTCCCCTATTGTCTTACACGGCTCTTTCTGAACTCACCATTACAACCAAGCGTTAATTAAGTGTTTTTCATTTATGCTCCACGCAGAGAATCTAGGGCAGAGCACATGTCGTTGACAAGACCCACCCAGCGAAGGTAAGAGTTCACGGCGGCTCTCAAGGCAACCGTATCGGTTGCCTCAAAGCTCAATACTAAGTCGCTACCCCTACCCTCCACTTCTACTCTAGAACGGGGAGAAGGAGGAGTCCCAGTTTCGGGCTCCAAAGCACTCAAAACAATCTTCAAACGCTCTTCAGACGGAAAATTTAGGCGTACAACGATGCGAGACCTCATTTCCCGTTTTCCCACAACACGTGCGATAAGGTGACACTAGGACCCGCCTCAACAATCTCAGGGAGGAGCATGAACGTGATCTGGATGCGGCGTGAAGCGTTGAGTGAAATGTGCATCGCGGCCGGATACCCTGAGACCGCTTCGTTCATTGATGACATCGAAATGTTGAGAAAGTTTGCCAAGAACTCTGCGATCTTCGCGACTTGGGTGGTTTTCTCTGGCGGTGTGGTTATTGTGAGCGATTGAATGGGCTTAGTCTTTGTCCCTTCGAACTCTCTTTGAAGCCGTATGCCTGCGATATACATCAGTGGAGAAACAGGGATTAACCCCTCTGGTCCAGTCTGGAAGAGCACGATCTTTCCGGGTCCACCCATCCACCGATCAACAATAATAACTCGGTCAGCGTTAAATTCCAGCGCTCTTTCAGCTATCCCTTCGAGACTCAGCTTGCCACGGTTAATTCTAACAACGTTCGGGATAGAACAGGTGAGGTCACGGCAAAACGTTCTTATTCTCCGCGTTGGCCTCCGAGAGGTCGTTAACAATATCACCCTTCTCTTTCCTCTTCACGGAAACTTGTTGGGTTGGCGTGCTCTTTGCCGCTCGCTTCGCAACGATGCCCATCTTTGTGACTGGGGTGTAGGCGCCTCCAGTGAATGTGGAGCCGCATTTTCTGCAATTCCAGAGGCCCACGCTTTGTCTTCGAACTGACTCGCTGCCGCACTTAGGACATCTGTGGGCCTTCTTCATCTCTGAGTGCACCTTAACGTATTGCTTTCGGACAGTTGAGCCGTAGCGGGCTCCAAATCCCCTGGTTGAACCTACCTTCTTTGTTCGTCTCCGACGGCCCATCAACCTTTCACCACAAGCTTCCGCAATTCCTCAGCTTTTTCTTTGGCTATCTTAGCGGCTTCCAGGACCTGTTGCGTTGTAAAGTATCCGTAGCCACCCTTCTGCAACGCGCAGATCTTTCCGTCCTTGTCTGTGGTTATAGTGATCCTAGCATCCATAACCTGCTCCTCCTCAAGCCAAGGATCCACTACGAGCTTGTCGTCTATCTGGGCAAAGGTCACAGCTATAGGATAGTTTTTCACTGAAAGCGGTTTGTAGCCCGGCTTCACCTCAATTTTGCCCTCTTTCACCTCATAGTTGAACATCTTGGTGTTGAGCAAGGCGGCTAGTGCCGCTAGAGCCGAAGCGTCTATGAGGTTTCCGTCGTGGTTGAGGACGTAAACGTCAACAAAGACTATGAAAACCTTCTTCCCAGGCTCCACACACAGCTCTTCCAGAGCGATCGCCTTGGACTCCCGTACGCCTCGGTCAACGACTCTCGCGAGTTCTATCGCGTCTTCTCTGGGCGGTCCTGGTTCAAACGTGGGCGATGCAAGGGGCACCAGTTCAGCGTTCACGGTCAGGACCCCCTGATTGGGAACGTCTGGAAACGGTTCGCCCAACTCGATTTTTGTCCCCACCAGCACCTCGGTTTTGCCTAGACGAACGCGGGCGGAGCCCTCAGCGCGTCCAACAACTCCCACCTCTAGTTGAATCCCACGGTAGTCGTTTAATCCTCGTCCGTCCAGCCTTTTACCGAGGGAAACCAGCTGGGCGATTTGTTTCTGCTTCACGCGAATCATAATCGGGTATTTCATTCCTCCACCTCCTCCTTAACTGCAACGTACTTCGCTTTCAGGGTCTCCTTCTGAAGCCCGTGTATCTGTTTGCAACCTTCCACCGCCATATTCACAGCCTGCCCAAACTCGTCGAGGGTTAGGCTTCCGTCCATTTGAAGCAACGTTATAGCGTTTGAGTGAGACATCCACGCCAAGGGCAAGTCTGCCTCGCCCTCCTTGTCTTCAATATCGTCCAAGTCTAACACCAAACGCCCTTCCACTTTTCCAGCCGCACAAGCCGCCACCAAACCTCGCATCGGAATGCCAGCGTCCGCCAGTGCAAGAGAAGCGACTGTGATGGCAGCGCATCTCGTTCCACCGTCCGCCTGCAGAACCTCGACGAAAGTATCGATGGAGGTTCTTGGGTAATACTCCACGAAGACGGCGGGCTCGAGGGCCTCTCTGATCACCTTAGAGAGCTCTACTTCTCTTCTCGAGGGGGCAGGTGACTTTCTCTCCTCAACTGAAAACGGCGCCATGTGGTAGCGGCAGCGAAGCAGGGCTCGATCAGGTATGGCTAAGTGTTTGGGATGAGCCTCCTTAGGTCCGTACACCGCGGCGAGAATCTTGTTCTTCCCCTGCTCAATGTACGCGGAGCCGTCAGCGTTGCCGAGAACGCCGACCTCTATCTTCATTGGTCTTAACTCTTTTAGTCCTCTACCATCAAGTCGAACATCTTTCTCATCTATTAGTTTTTCAGGTTTCTTTTGAGCCATGTTCAACACCTCTTTTTTCACTTCTAACCATTTGAGTTACACGATCTGTTAGCCCGCTCGTGTGGGCTTCTTCGTCGATCTTACGAATGGCCATAACAGCAAGTTGCTCATCCTCGGGAGACCTGCCGCTAACAAGAATTACGCCGTTTTGACCAACTGTGATCTGGCAGTTCGTTCTCTGCTTCAACATGGTTATCATCGAACCCTTCCTTCCGATAACCCGAGGAATCTTTGTGGGAGTGATTTCAACAATCTGTCCACGCTCAACCTTTCCCAGTTCAGGCTCACGAACGGTCAACAGGGGGGCGCGTGTTCGGTCGTAAGCAATTATTTTGGCCATGACGAGGTCGCCCACGTCGAGTATTTGGAGCATGTCGTCTCTCTGGGGCTTAAACGGTCGGTTGAAGGCGTCTGACGCTCGAAGCACAGCTGGGTAAGGAGCATTAATATCTATTATCCATGAACCAAGACCGACTTCGACCACTTTTCCGATGACCATGTCTCCAATAAAGGGAACGTAAAACGCCTTCAAAGCAACCACAAAAACTTTACGATCATCATACCCGACGAGCCCAACCCTCGTAGCGTAAATCTTGCCGTCCTCTTTGTACGTGTTGTCGCCAGCCACGTAATTGTCTTCCGCAAGTAGGTCGCCAGGCGTTACAATCTCTCTTCTCTCATAGAAAGCAGGCAAATCCATCACCTCACAGGTAAAGACTCACTAAACCATTTTCGCTTCAAGGTTGCCCCGAGTCATCTCTCCTAGCTTTTCCAGAAAGGAGCCGTAAAGGCCAGCGGGCAGTTCCACAACCGCAAACCATGATCCGTCAGCTCTCCACTCCTCACGTTTTATGGTGCCGAATCCTTTAACGGTTCCGTAAACCCTGCTTGCGTGCTCGGGTGGGATTCGGACAGCCACGGAGACCCTTTCCATTTTGAGGGGTAAGATTGGACGCAGGAGTTTTACAACTTCCTTTGCTTGTTCCTCAACTTCGTTAAAGGGGTCGATCGAGAAGTGAATCTGCTCCATCGCTTGCTCTACGCGTATGGGGGGATGGGGAAGATTCGTTTTCGGGTCAACGCTTTGGCGGGATATGAAGGAGACAATTTGTTTTCGTTTGTCCTCGATCAATTGTTTCCGCTGCTCGGTGGTTAACTGCAAAGCGCCTTTTTTCAGTATTACATCAGCTATCTTGAGGAGATCCGTAGTTCCGAAAGCTTTAAGCAGCTTATCTTCTGAGGGCTTCAGTCCCTTGTTAGCGTCGGTGAAAACAGTGCTGGTGACCAACACTTCGGACACTGACTCAATTTTTCCAAGTCTGTAGGAAAGGGCGGATTGCGGTTTAACTAGGATTTCGAAGTGTTCTCCTTCACGAGTTAGGCGCGCAACCGTGTAACGCTCGCTCATGGGGCTCCACTGCCTTGGAGACCCTTCTGGTAGCCTTCGATCTCCTCATTGGTGAACATTCGAAGCTTTTTTGTCGCGGTTGGGATCACGGCTATTTTGAGTCTTGGCGCTTCTCCTCTTGCCTCAAGTGCTTTCACAAGGCATTTTACGGCGAGTTTAACGGCGGAATCGAGCGTCAAGTCCTCTTTATACTCTGTCTTTAGGATGTTTTCTACCGTTTCGCGGCCAATACCTACCGCAACGGCCTTGTAGCCTCTGTAGGATCCGCTTGGATCGGTTGATAACACTTTGTTTCCCGTTTTGTCTACGCCACCAAAGATTACGGACACTCCGAAGGGTCTGACTCCTGCGTGTTGAGTGTAGAGTTGTTTTATGTCTCCAATGCGTTTTGTGATGATCTCCACATCTATGGGTTCGTCGTACATCAATCGGTTGCTCTGGCAGTAAACCCTTGCCTGGTCTATGAGAATACGAGCGTCAGATCCTAAGCCGACAACGGCTGCGCCTAAGTGATCATCTATTTCGTAAAGTTTCCATGTAAAACTCGGGTCCTGTAGTTTTGTTTCAATTTTCTCTTCCGCCCCCAAAACTACCCCCTCGGAGCAAGCGATTCCCAATATAGTTGCTCCACGATTCACCGTTTCAAGGGCGTATTCAACCTGAAAGAGGCGCCCATCCGGGGAAAACACGGTTATAGCACGGTCGTAAGCCCCGGGCACTGCAAACACACTCATTTCATCACCTCACATATCGAAACATATTTGCTTGTTCAGTTGTGGATAAGGCGATATAAAACAGTTGTGCAGAAGACTTAAGCAAAAGAAATGATCAATAAATGAAGGGAGAGAGCGCCGCAAGGGGTGTGAAAAATGGGCTATGGAGAAGCGTGGAAGGTGCTGGCTGACCTGATCACCGAGCTCCGAAAGAAAGGGGAGATCATTCCACCTCACGTAATGAACGACTTGCGCTCTGCCAAGACTATGATACAAATTCTGAAAGCCGACCCCACCCACCTTGAAAACCTCCCAAGGATCGAGACGTACTTGGAAAGCGTAGAATCGTCCCTCGTCTTCATGATGCAAGAAAAATTCGGCTCTAGCTATGTTGAACAGTGGATTAAAAAGCTGGAAGAGGCTAGAAGAGCTCCTGAGGAAGAAGAGGAAGCCGCCCCTAGGTTTGTCCCGGGACTCCCACGAGGTAAACATTGGGTGCGAGTTCAGGTTTCAGAAGATGCGCAAAAGAACGATATAAAAAGATTGGCAAAGGAGAACAAACTTTCAAGCAAAATGCAAAAAAACGGGTATATGCTCGTTTACGGCGATATTGAAAATGTCAAGCTTTTTGTAAAAAAGATGGCGAAAAAGCTTCAGGTCGAAAGAAAACGATAAAAACGTAGGCACTTCGCTTGCACAAGAGTTAAAACGACTTTCTATAATATTTTTTGTAGAAAAAAGCCAAAAACGGTTAGGCATACCTTTCAAACCAGTAATACGAAGGGCGGGTTCAAAAATGCCGTACATCAAAAAAATCGAGATGAAGGGTTTCAAATCTTTTGATCCAAAAGCTGCTACAATCCTGCTAGACAAGGGTTTCACTGTGCTCACAGGACCAAACGGCAGTGGAAAAACAAACATCGTGGACGCTGTTCTATTTGGATTAGGCGAGCTGAGCGCTAGAAGACTCAGAGCTGAAAGTTTCTCAAAACTCATATTTCACGGAAGCCCGGAAGCAGAGGTGGAGAAGGCAAAGCTTGCCAAGGTCATTATTCAATTCGACAACTCTGACAATCGCATACCGGTGGACACCATCTCAGTAACCATTTCCCGGGAAGTCCACAAAAACGGTCAAAGCATCTATCGGCTTAACGGGAGGAGAATTTCCAGAACCCGCATTGTCGACATACTGTCCATGGCTGGAATCAGCCCCACCGGGCACAACGTGATCGTGCAGGGAACGATCACACGTATGGCTGAGATATCTCCTCACGAACGTAGGAAGATCATAGACGACATGGTTGGTATAGCTCAGTATGACGCTGAAAAGGCTGCAGCCGAAGAGAGACTTCGAGCTGCTGAGATATCTATTCGAACCGCCATGGGCAGGGTAGACGAGGTGCAGAAGAGGGTGGACGATCTAGAGAGAGAACGCAACGAGTTGCTCCGCCACTGTTTTATTCAAGAGGAAATCAAACGGTTCGAAGCTATGAAAGTCTCCCACGAAATTTCGGGAACTGAAAGAAAAATTGGTGATCTCTCATTAAAGATCGAGGAGGTCAGAGGCAGGGTTGAAAACTCGAGGCGGTTAAGAGAAGAATGCAGAACTCAACGTCATGAAGTCGAAACTGAGTGGAGAAAACTCAGTTCAGAAAAAGTTGAGGAGGGCGGAACACGCGTTCTCGAAGTTCAGATCAAGATAGGCGAAATCAAATCGAAGCTAACCGAACTCACAACAAAAATTGGGGCGGGTACAGCAAGCCTCGAAGGGCTTAGAAGAGTGAGAGAAAACAACCTTCAACAACTTGAAGCAATCAAAAATGAAATTGCTGAAAACCGTAAAGAGATTCAAAAACTGAAACGGATGCACGATCGTTTATCCGAAATGATTAGGACTAAACAATTCCAATACGATGCTATCCAAAACGAGACCGCACAGCTCTGGGCAAACCTGGGTGAAAACAGCGAAAAAATTAGGCACATTGAACAGAAGTTAGACAGGCTTCACCAAAACATCATGGACCTTCGGAGCGATCACGCTCGAAGTCAAACAACAATCAGAGTTCTCTCAGGTAGGCGACACGATCTTAACGCTCGCAAAGATAGATTTGCATCCACTCTTAACGAGCTGAAAAAGTCCCTCAGGGATCTCCAAACCGTTCAAAAAGAGCAGAAGACTCGACTTAAGAGCTTACAAAGAAACTTGGAACAAAGAATCATTCAGAAAGACTCAATAGAGAAAGAAATCAGTCAGGCAGGAAAGATCGCGGAGTCAGCTCGAGAGGCGGTTGTAGAGTTTATCACTCAGCGGGAACTCGCCGAAACCGTTGCGGGCGAGGAAAAGGCTTTGAGAAACATCGAGGAACTCGGAGAACTCGGCGTGATCCCTGGGGTATACGGCCGATTGAGAAGTTTGATTAAGATAGAAGGGACTTACAAGCAGGCTGTAGAGGCGACAGCAGCTGGTTGGCTGAACTCCATTGTTGTCCGAGATTTTGATTCGGCTTTCACGTGTGCCGAAACGCTGAAACGCTTGAAGCTGGGCAGAGTGAAGATCATCCCTCTCAAGGAATTGCCAGTTAAGTCTCGTAATTCCGCGAAAATCAGAGGGGTGAGAGGTGTTGCCTCTAGGTTTGTTAAGTGTGAAAAACGGTATGAGCCCGCCGTAGTTTTCGTTTTTGGAGATACTTTGATAGCAGGGGATAACGAGGCGGCTCTTGCCGCTTCTCGTGGCGGTTATCGAGCAGTCACCGTTAATGGAGATCTTTACGAAGCTGGCGGAGGGATAGAGAGCGGATATTACCGTTCTCCCATCGACTTTTCCTCTGTCATCCCAAGTGAGTCCGCTGTCAAAAGCTTAGACGAAGCCGTGAGGACCCTCCGAGAGCATCTGACGAGGAGAGGGGACGAAATGACCATTTTCGAAGAGGAAATTGACAATACTCGAGTGCAGATCGCCAGACTAGCCGAAGCCATCACCGCCCTTGAAGGTGAAATCACGCGAATACGCAGAAGTATCAAGCGAAGCAAGCGCAATACACGGCGATTTGAGAAACTTATTCAACGTGCTCAAAGGAGGCTTGAAAAAGAAAGGACACAGTTAAAACACCGAAAAGCACAACGAAAAACCATTCAAAAAGAGGTGCAGGACCTAGACAACGAATTAGCTGTGCTGCGACAGAAAACAGATCCTTCTCGAATCCAAGAAATGGAAATTCAGCGAGAAAAACTGGCTGAAGAAGTCATAGAGGCGAGGCAGAGGCTTATCAGCGTGGAAACCGAACTTTCAACCCTCAGGTCTAAACTCAAAAATGTTCTCATAACGGCTTCTGGCAACATCAGGATTCAGCTCAGAAAGGTGAACGGACAGCTCTCTATTGTAGAGAGGGAGGGTGAGGACGCACTTCAACAGAAAGAGAAACTTGAATGGGAACTCTCAAAACTTGAAACCGCTAAAGAGGAGCTTTCCCGTTCCGTTTTGACCGCTAGGAAAGAGGCAAAGAAGTTCACGTCCCAAATTGACAACATCGACAAGAAACTGCACAGACTTGACGCTGAGTACGAGCGGGCTGACGGATTACTCAACCGACTTCAGCTTGAACTCCAAACACTTCAGTTGCGGATGGATCAGCATTATTATCGGCTGAGGGAAATCGGTTACGAGGAACCTCTAAAAGTTTTGCCAGATCAGGTAGTGGCGGCTGAATCATCGCTCAAGCTGATGCGATTTGAGTTGGAGCGCCTCGGAGCCGTTAATCAAATAGCCCAGTCGCACTACGCTGAACAGATTTCACGATACCGAGAGTTATCTGTTCGCATGAACGAGCTGGAGAGGGAGAAACAAGCTATAGTCTCTTTCATGGATGAAATTGAACGGAAAAAACGCAAGGTTTTCATGGACGCTTTTAACCAAATAAACGAAAAATTCGGCGGGTACTTCTCGAAACTTACGGGTGGTGGAGAGGCTGCTCTTAAATTGGAGAAGCCTGAGGAACCGTTTTCTGGCGGAGTAGACATGGTTGTTCAGTTCTCTGGCAAGCCTCCGATCCTTGTGAGCGGAGCTAGCAGCGGGGAGAGATCAGTGGCCGCCGTTGCCTACATATTCGCTCTGCAAGACTTTTCACCTGCAACCTTCTACCTCTTCGACGAAGTTGACGCACACATGGACGCCTTTCACGTGAGCAAACTGGGAGAGTTGCTGGCTGAGGAGTCGATCGGGTCGCAATTTCTGGTTATCACTCTGAAGCCCGAGATGGTTAGCAAGGCAGAGAGAGTCTATGGCGTATATGAGCGCAACGGAGTCTCCCACGTAATTTCAACCACGTTTAAGGAGACAGCCTAATGTCTTCAACCGTTGGAAAACCTTTCTACTTTCAGCCTCCTTGGAACATACTCTTTGAACTTCACAAGCTGAGAAAGGTGAGGCCGTGGGACGTGAACATAGCTTTTCTGTTGACATCCTTTGTAGAGGAAATGGAGAAGAGGGGAGATGTTGATTTTAGAGCCTCAGGGGTGGCGCTTGACTCGTCCTCCCTCATATACCTCATGAAGTCCAAGCTCCTGCTAAAACTGGAGGAACCTCCGGCTCCCCCTAAGCCCCCACCGGACTTTCTTCCCCCGCCTCTGTTCCTTCCTCTTCGCTACGAGTTAACGTCCACAACCATCCAGCACCTGTTAGATGCTTTAGATGAAGTGCTTAAAGGTGAACGGCTGCCCGCATTGAAACCTCGTCTAGAACCCATCTTGCCGCCTCCACCAGAATTTCTTCCTCCCATCGATCTCTACCTTATGGAAATCGAGAAACAAATGGAGAAGCTGTATCGCTCTCTCCTCCGGTTCGCTGATAAGGAGAGGCTGGTCGTCTTCTCTAAGATTGTAGCAGAACTGGAAAAACTCGAGGCTGTCAAAACGTTCATTGTCCTTCTCTTTCTCGCCCAGTCGGACAAGGTAAGTCTGTGGCAGGAAGAAAACTTCAGCGAGATTTACATAACCCTCTGCGAGGTCCAGCCCATTGGAGGTCAGGGAACAGGAATTATCTGAACGGTTTGGACTGGAAAAAGTGAGGCGTAAGTTAGCCTTGATAGAGGCGGCTCTCTATGTGGCTGGTCGTCCCCTAGATTTGAAAACGTTGGGGTCGGTGATCAACAGCCGTTCTAAGAGGAAAATCAAGATGCTCACAGGCGCGCTCATGAAGGAGTTTGAAAATCGTAACACGGCTCTTGAGATCATTGAGCTTGAGGATGAAAGGTTTGTTATGCAGCTAAAGGCGGAGTACACGCCGAGGGTTCGAAGGCTGGCTATAAGGCCTCTCCTCACCGTGGGTCCGCTGAAAACACTATCATACATTGCCTATCGCCAGCCAGTGTCTCAAACCCGAGTCATCGACGTGAGGGGACACCACGCTTACAATCACCTCAAACAGCTGGAAGAGCTGGGTTTGATCCACCGCGAAAGGATCGGACGAACCAAGGTGATAGAGACCACCGAGTTTTTCGCCGACTACTTCAGCTTGAGCCATGATATGCGAACCATGAAGAAACAGCTAAAGAGCATATTCGGAGAGTTCGCTAAGCCTGAATCGTAAAGATAAGGAGTGGATAGTTTTTTTCTACCCTATACGGGGAGAGAGGGCTATAGGGGGTCTATAAAAGAAAGAGAAACAACACAACAAACTTTTCACTCAAAGCCAATAAACTTATATCTTGAATTCTTGTAGTCCCAGTCAACACAACACAGGAAGAACAGCAAGC
>JAOUMI010000012.1 GCA_029881555.1 Candidatus Bathyarchaeota archaeon
GCCGTTCAGGTCTAGGACCACCACAGGGGCTCCATAATCGACGAGACCCAAAACCAGCAGCTTGGAGAGATGAGACTTCCCGGTTTCCTTCTTCCCAGTTACGATGTTGAGTTTTCCGTCTAAAGCCCGAGCGTCAATGCTGAACGAGGACAATTCCTTTGTCTCGCCGAGCTGAATGGGAAGACCATCGCATATCTTTGCAAGGGTCAGAAGAGATGTCGTTGGAAGCTTTTTGATTGTAGACTGGGAGCGTGAGGGAAGCCACGAGGAGCCTACGCTTAACCTTCCGTCCTCTATGGTCCCGCGAATCTTGCAGAAGAGCAGCCGCGAGTCTTGGATGTACGTCACATGGGAGGCAACCTCTAACGGGTCAAAGCTTTCCTCGTGAACAAGCTCGTTGGTGGTGGAGTTTCGCAGAAGCTCTTCTAAGATGCCGGGAACGTTGGCGAACTGGATGTCTATCACCTGAGTGATCAGTCTTCTACGAGATGTAGGGTCTTCTATGAGGAGGTATTCTCCCTTCTCAACGTTCTCGCTTGGAAGGGCAAGAATTTGAACCGTATTTCCCTCTTTTCTGTAAAGTCGCACCGTTAGCCCTCTGAGCCCTTTCCGAAGGGTCCGAAAAGGAGTCGACGCACGTTTGGTCGTGTAACCATTTTCAACCCACACTTTTGAGCTATAAAGCGCTGAATGCCGATCACCTCGTTGGCGGTGAAAGTTGAGAATATGTGAGCCAAGCGCAGGGTTTCTGGGTAACTCTGAAGGAACAGATCGTTCCCAAGGAGTCTTTGTACCGCTTCTAAACCCTGTTCCCACGGAATCTCTCTGTCGATGTCCAAGCGGAAGGAGCAACTCCCTTCGGTGAACCTCGCCACATAAAGGTCTCCTAGAAAGCGCACTTTGCTCGAAACATAGGTGGGGAAGCCGTTGATCTGGAGTAGACTGGGCGGTGGAGACTTCCACGCTAGGTCGGTCAGTAGGTGTCCGGAAAGCCTTAGGCGCGTTATCTTGGAGAACGCCAAGACCGTGTTTAAGCGGTTTCTTGCCACTTCTAGAAGCTGAGAAACGACGTTCACTGGGCTGTCTATGGTTCCAGCGGTTAGAGAACCGTCCCAAAGAATGACGCTGCGGTTTGAGGAACAGCTGACGCCCATCTGAAGCCATCGTTCGAGCAGGTTGCACATTCGATTCTGCATGTTTATGAGGCTAGGGGCGTTGGTGTCCCCTGAAACTTTGAAGTAGTATTGTCTGAGCATGCCGTATATTTCCCTCTTGTTTTCCTCTGTTATGTGAAAGGGAAATGGTCCGAGGCGGAGGCACCGGTATCGACTTTTTTCCTTCCAAACTATGGCTCCCCTCACGGCGCAAATCACTCCTGTCTTGGTTTCTCCAACATTTATGCTGGAAACGTCCACGGCAACGACTGTGGTGTAGTCCAAGGCGGGTTTTAGGGGTATGGGTCGTAATGTGAAGGAGTCGTGATGTTGAAAACCAAGTGTAATGCCTTCAGAATTTTCTTTAGAGGGCCCATAAGATGTTATTTCGTGAGGCTGAAAACATTCTCCGTTGATTTTCTTCATGGACCTGAGGCTTAGCTCGATGAATCGTTGCGGGAGTTGCAGGTCTTCTAGGGATTGAGGAAAATTATATTTTGGTGTTGTTGCATAATGGAATTGTTCAATCACCAATATTCACCAATTTGCAATTAAAGGAGGATATGGGTATTTAAATGTTGCGCATGAACAACATGTTCAATACAATAAACAATAAGGGACCACTATGTCAGAAGAACTAAAACCCCCAATCCGCCTGAAAATGAAAGTTGGAGACATGGAGTTCGAAATCGAGTGCAGAGAGGACCAGCTTGAAGGGGCTGTCAAAAGAATTTTATCAACAATCAAGGAGTATGCGAGGGAGCCGATAGTGATGCCCGAGAGAGGGTTGCCTCCTGCCAGAGGTGAAACCTGCAAGGGACTCATACAGAAACTTTGGTCAGAGGGTTGGTTTGCATCTCCCAGAGGACTCGGCGAAGTGCACAGTGAAATGGCACGGAAGGGCTATCATTACGACCGTACTGCAGTGGCACACGCCCTCATCGACTTGGTTAAGGATGGCCTACTAACCAGAGAGGGGAGACCTCGCCGTTACCGCTATGCCCAAAAGAGACCTCCGCTGACCAGTCAGGTTTGAATCTTTTCTCGAATCTTGACTAAGGTTTCTTCTTGAAGGCGTTTGATTCCAATTGTGGTTATTTTATAATCGCCTTCCCCGTTTTTTGTTGCCATTCCTTCCCGACAGAGTTCGCCCAGTCGTGTGCTCGTAATTTTGGAGCTTTTTCCAAGCCGAGTTTGCAGTTCTTCCTTGGAGGAGGAGTCTCTGCCTAAGCGTCCGAGTCTATGACCTATATGAGCGGCTAAGAGATAGAGCTGAATTGTTTCGCTGTCCGTGAGCTCTTGTTTGGAGATGAGAAGCTCTGGACCTTCAGGAGCAATGGCGATGACGCCTTCAACGTCTTCGATAATCTTTTGAAGATCAACGGTTAGCATCACTTTGTGTGTCAGGTTAAAGGAAGGAATCATTTGGCTGAAGAATCGGTTCACGCTCACCCAAACATCATTTACATTGCCGACAAACGTCTGTTCAACATTCCTGTACTTGACATGAACCGTTATCTTCTCTTCACTCAACTCATTGCCCTCGAAGCCTAGCCAGCAACTCTTCCTCGATCCACCTCTCACCTTGTACGGTTAACTTGAACTCCGGTCTAGCAGGGTCTGGTTTGAACACCAGTCCCCGCTTGGTCATCTCGTTGAGGCGCGCAGGCACCATTGACTTGATCCCGCTTGAACTTAGCAGTCGGCTGATTTGGGCTGCGGTGCTGACTTTTTCTTCAGAAGCGTATAAGACCAGGCCGATGGCTTCGTAGTGGGTTAGCCTCTCCCGGCTGGTTATTACAGGTCCCTCCGTGGTGAGTTCGACGATTCCCTCAAGCTGTGCTTTTATTGGTGGAGCAAATTTTGTGGAGACTAGGCTACTTATTTCGCTCATGAACTGGGGGGGCATGGTTCTCAGCGTCTCAAGGATTTCTTGGGCGTTGTCTCCCTCCAAAACTATATCGCCGAAAGGAGCTTTGATCTGCACCCGAATCTTTCCCATGTCTACGCCTCCTTTCCAGCCAAAACGTACACGTAGCCCCTATCCGTCTTCCACCGTTTAATCCCGCCCTTCCTAACCAGCCACACGAGCACCCCGGAGAGGGTAGTAGGTGGATAGTGTAATGCATTCGCTTTCATGGCTTCCGCCAGCTCGGGCAAGGTTCTGGGCTGCTGTTTTCCCCAATCCGTTTCCAGCAACTTCAAAACTGCCTCACTGCAGTTCGCGGAAGACGAGATGGTGGGATAGAGTGTGGGAGTAGATTGAGGCGGATTTACGCTGATGTTAACTGAATCAAAAGCTTTAGAAACGCTTGCCACCAGACGCGGAAGTTCCTCGATGGTTTTTATCACTTCCTCACGGGTTCCGCTAATCTCTATCTCATGTTGACCGAATTTGACGCGAAGTGAAAATGGCATCCACTATTTTCTCCATACTTCGAATACAGCGCCATCCCTTTTAGAATTTACGACAGGTGTTAACCCACACAACATTTGTGCAAGAGGCAAAACGACTTTTTCCGATCGTCAAAATTTCTTTTTAAACAAGTTAATCGAATAGTTGATGACCTTTCTGGCTTCTTCAGCGTTTTTCCACGATTTGAATTTGACCCACTTTTTCGGCTCTAATCTCTTGTAAACTTCAAAGAACTCTTGAATTTCCTTTAGAAGATGCGGATGAACATCGGTGATATCGTGGAATCCTTTGAATCTTGGATCACTCAGGGGCACAGACAATATTTTGGGGTCTTCTCCCTCCTCGTCCTCCATGATCAACACACCAATTGGTCTCACCTTAATTATGCAGCCAACTTCTGTGGGCTCGTAACTCAAAACCATAATGTCCAGCGGGTCATTGTCATCAAACCAGGTTTGAGGAATAAAGCCATACTCTACTGGAAATACAACTGAGGAATGAAGCACGCGATCCAGCACAAAAGCTTCCCATTTCAAGTTGTATTCGTATTTGTCTCTCGACCTGCTTACGACTTCAACAACTACGTTGAGCAGGTCTGGAGGCTTGTCTCCTGGTGGAATGTCTCGCCATAAATTCATAAGACTTCAGACTATGCAGAAGGGTCTATCTTGTTATATGAGTTTCTGATCCCAAGTTGTGTTCAGAGCCGTTAAACGAACTCTTTCAACCTTTTTTTCAACGTCTCGCTAACCCACTCAGCCTTGACTCGTCCTCGAGTTTTCTTCATAACCATGCCCATAAGGGATCCAAAAGCGCCTTCTTTTCTCTCCTCTATCAAGCTCCTGTTTTCTCTCATCAAGCTGTCTATCATTTTTTCCAGCTCCTCTTGCGCAATCATCGTTAATCCCAGAGTTTCAACAGCCTCCTTCGCTGTAGTGCCCTCATGCTTCGACAGCCAAGTGATGACCTCCGGTATCGCCTCCTTAGCCGTTTCTCCGGCATCCACAAGACGAAACAGCTCTCTCAACTGCTCATCACTAACCCTCTCAACCTCGACTCCATCGCGCCTCAACGCTTTCATAGTCTCCGTCAACGCAACCGCTATGACGGTGGGAGAAACCTTGGTTTCCTGAGCCAGCTTTTCAAACAAATCAATGTACTCTGAATCCAGAATTTGCCTCACCAACTTCAGATTTAAACCGTACTCTTCGGTTAAGCGCCTCATCTTCTGCTCCGGCAACTCCGGAAGACAAGCGCGCAACTTTTTCACATACTCTTCGCCTAACTGGATTGGAGGAACATCTGTCTCCGGATACATTCGAGCAGCTCCGGGCCTCGGACGCATGTATCGGGAAGTCCCATCTGGGTTTGCCGCACGTGTTTCCTCGGGAACACCTCTCACCGCCTCTCTGGCTCTCTGCGTCACGGCTTTCAAGGCGTCGGTTGCGTTTTCCACACTATCCGCCACGAATACAACGGCGTCTTGGGGTTCCGCTTTCAAAAGCTTCTTGAGATCATCTGTTTCTTTGGCGGTTACTCTGTAGGCTGGAAGCTCATCCGTGTGAAAAATCCCTCCTACCCTCCCCCAGAAATGAGCGATATCCGCTATCTCCATTCCAAGCCTCATGCCAGGCGCTAGCTCCATCTTGAGCAGCCCAGCAAATTTAGGCAATTTGACCGCCAGCACTTGCTGGTTTTGGCTGAGCGCTTTTTGGATAACCCGACACTCTGTTTGTTTAAAGGTAGGGGTGACGCCCATGAACTCGTCTTTGATGCTCTCTTCTGTTACTCCGCGCTTTTTCAATTCATCCTTTATCTTGAGGAGGCCAAGCTGGCGCTGAACCTCGTACTCAACAACTTTCGAGACCAGTTCGAGCTGTTGAACTCCCTTAATTTCTGTTAGGGCTCCGTCGCGAATGGATATGTTCAGGTCTTGGCGAATGGTTCCTAGTCCTCGCTTAACCCTTTGTGTGGCCCTCAGGGTTCGTCCGATGGCTAAAGCGGTTTCTTCCGCTTCCTGAGGAGAGTATATGACCGGCGCTGTGGTGACCTCGATGAGAGGGATTCCGAGGCGGTCGATTCGGTATCGGATGATGGAGTCTTTTTCTCCCATCTTTCTAGCAGCGTCTTCTTCAAGGCTTACGTGTTGTATAGGAACCTTTTTCCCTTCGATGTCCAGTTCCCCGTCAAGAGCAATGACGCATGTACGCTGAAAACCTGTGGTATTCGACCCGTCTATAACGGTTTTGCGCATCACGTGAATCTCATCCAAGGGTTTGGCATTCATCATAAGAGCAGCTGTGAGAGAGATTTCCACTGCCTCTTGATTAAGATCATGGGGAGGCTCCTCGTCCATCTCTACGAGGCACGAGGTTTCCCTGTTCGCCTCGTACAGTATTTTCACTCCCTTCTGAAACTCAAAGAAGGCGGCCGGATCGATCTGACCCAACTCGCTCTGGGTTGGCCTTAGTCTCCTCAGAAACGCGATTTCTGGTTCTTCTTTGAAGAGTTTAGGCTGGCAAGAGCAGAAGAGTTTGGTCTCTGTGTCAAGTTGCTGATGCACCTCAAGCCCGGTTTTCAGTCCGACTTTGGAATAATCGATGTTCATTTGCTTGTTTACTCCTCTTCTTCTGGGGCGGTCCTAGGCGAGATTTCGTGGGCTATGTTTGTGATGAGAAGCTTTTTGACTTCTTCAACATCTTTTGTCTGTCCTAGGGCCCACATGAGCTTCACCAAGGCGGTTTCGGGTAGCATGTCTTCAAGCGGGATCACTCCCATTGCTAGAAGGTCTCGACCCGTGTCGTAAACGTTCATGCCCAAGCGCCCCCAAATACACTGGGAGGTCATTGCAACAACCACATTGTTTTTAACAGCTTGCCTGATCGCTGAGAAACAGTAACTGCTCACGTGGCCCAGCCCTGTTCCCTCAAGAATTATGCCTCTGCAACCTTCTTCGACGTACCACTTGAGGACTTTGGGGTTCAAACCTGGATGAGACTTGACCAGAGCCACTTTCTCATCAAAGTCTGGTTTTAAGACCAGTTTTCTTGAGAGGTCGCGTTGGCGATAATCTTCCACCAACATAGTGATCTTCTCGTTTTCCATCCTAGCGAGCGGTAGGGCGTTCACGGACTGAAAAGTGTCCCGCCGACTCGTGTGGCATTTTCTAACCTTGGTTCCCCGATGGAGCACGATAAAAGTGTCTGAAATCGTTTCGTGCATAACTAAGACCACCTCGGCAAAAGGAGCCCATGCAGCCGCCCTCACCGCTCCTATCAGGTTTGTTGCGGCGTCTGAACTGGGGCGGTCAGCGGATCGTTGGGAACCCACCATTATCACGGGTACCGGCAGGTTTTGAAGTGCGAAGCTTAACGCGGCTGCGGTGTATGCCATCGTGTCGGTTCCGTGGGGCACCACAACTCCTGCTGCGCCTTTTTGGATGTGTTTGGCAACGGTTTTGGCTGCTTCTGACCAGTGTTTTGCTGTGATGTTTTCGCTGTAGAGGCTGAAGAGAATCCTAGCGTCTATTGTGGCGACTTCCGAGAGTTCTGGAACGACGCTGTAGAGGTCGCTTGCGGAGAGGGCAGAGCGCACTCCCCCTGTTCTGTAGTCCACTCGGCTGGCGATGGTGCCTCCGGTGCTGATGATCGCCACTTTAGG
This sequence comes from Candidatus Bathyarchaeota archaeon, assembly GCA_029881555.1. Lineage (GTDB taxonomy): Archaea > Thermoproteota > Bathyarchaeia > Bathyarchaeales > Bathyarchaeaceae. Next base: position 7,231 of record JAOUMI010000012.1, read on the forward strand.
TAGGCCGGGCTTTTGTTTTGGAAGCGGTGGCGGTGTGAAGGTTGGTTTAGTTCCTACACCGATTTTTTGGATGTGTGTATTAGGGGTGACGCGGATTCCTACATTATAGCCGCTCTTCATCTTGATTACAACGTGTTTTTCATCGCCGTATTCGGATCGAGGGATAAGGAGTCCCTCGTAGGTTTTTGCTTCTTTTGTGACACGGATGAGGTCGCCGATTTCGGCGCCAGCTTTCCTAAGAACTTGTAACGTTTTTCCTTTATATCCTAGAAATCCTTCGCTCAAACTTTATTTCTCCAATTCTTATACTGTACCGCACTACTACTGCCTATAATCACTGTCTAATATGTTAGATATATAAAATTAAATTGGAGTTTTTGACTGTTTGGCTTCACTTGTGTATGGTTGGGTTGACCTTTGTCTATTTTATTTTTAAATATTGCTTTAGTGCGTTGGTTACTGTCTCGGACAATGTCAATTGTTTCTTGTGCATTCTTTTTGTAACTTCTTCCCATAATTCGTAATCTATGGCGAAAGCTACGTCTAGATATTGTCTAGGTGTTTTCTTGGTCTGTTCAGTTTCCAACACTTGTTCCGTTCGCAACGGTTTATCCCTCTGTACGGACCGAATAGTCTTGGGGGTGTGTGAGTGTTCGGTCTCAACTGAAAAAAGGTTGGACACTAAGATAAGGGTTTTTGATTATCACTTATGATTTGGAAAGTGTAGCTGTTTTATTTCGAAATGATCTGTTTTAGAAAGAGTGATTTCACCGAGTCTTCTGGCATACCTATTTGCGTGTGCAATGAATGTAGAGCAGAAGGAAATGGCTGTATTCTCCGAAGAAAGGTTACATGGTTTTTCCGTAGTTTTTGCTCAGCTCGAATAGGTCAGAAGCATCGATCTTGCCGTCGCCGTTGAAGTCGCAGTTTGGGTTCCAGTTTGGCTTTAAAGAGTCGCAAGCATACGCTTTGCTCACGTCAGACAAGTCAGAAGCGTCAACCGTGCCATCACCATCCACATCACCTATAATAGTCACGAAAACCGTGTCGTCGACGAATGTGTTGTTGGCTGTGTCTCTTTCGCGTGGGACTGGATGGGCGTAAGCGCTTATGGTATAGTTGCCGTGGGGAATGCCGGTTGTATTCCATGTGAAGAGGATGGTTGTGGAGTTTCCACTTGTTAGCGTTACATTTTGTATCCCAATAGTGACCTCGTCCCCGATTACTGTCGCATTTAGATCTGCGTAAGCTGTAACATTGAAAGTTTCAGTACTCCAGCCTTGGTTTATGATAGTTACGTTGGTGATTAGAGAGCATCCTTGTCCAACCACAGTTTTGGGAAGAGTAATGCCGCTAATCGCGATATTGGGAGGAACAAGCCAATCTACAGAATTAATTATTAGAGTATCTCTTTCGGATTGGTTTAGGCAAAAAATTGGGAACGCATAATACACAACAGATCCGTTGCCAGTTCCGGTTCCATCAAACACCGTGACAGCAGTCAAAGACGTGTCTGTGTAACGGATGACTTCGAACCCTCCATTTGTTGGGACAACACCATCATCATATGATGGGTCTGAAAGCCATGTGAAGCTTGTTGGCAAATCTTGAGTTACTGGATGAGTTGGAGCGGTTACCGTTAATCCGAGTGCTTCGGTGTAGTCGACCTGAAAGATTGCATGTGCCACATTGGTCATAAAGTTGTCTGTCTCATGGTTGTAAGCAACGTCTTCGCCTTCGAGGAGGATATTTCCGCCCTGAGAGAGATAAGATTCTAATGTTGCCGCGTCGGTTTGGTCAACGGCCCAATCATAATAGTCGCCACAAGTCCAGATTACAAGCTTTGATTTGATTAGGCAGTCTAGGGGCGGGTTGCCCATAGATGATTCGCTCCAAACTGCATAGTCGTAGCCCGCAACCGTCAGAGCTGATTCGAACTCTGGAAGGCTGGTTCCATAAGCCCATGGGCGTCCGTCGTTGTCATCCACAATGAGGATGTCGGGCAGGTAGCGGGGCTCAATGATGACCCTCCAAGAAGGGTTCGCTGTGTCTGTGTTTCCTGCATTAGCTATGATCAATGTCACATTCTCAAACGCGTCGTAAGACAGATCAACATACCCGTCTTTTTGAGCGTCGAGAGAAAATGTCTTGTTTGCAATCACTCCGCTTTTCTTCGTAGCGAGTATGACAAGGTAATTCGTTGTCAAGTCGAATCCATCGAAGAATATTCGGTAATCTTCTATTGTGGGATCCAACTTTAACGTTATGTAATCCGTCGCCCACCTATCCATCCAAGCATCATAGTTCACGTTTCCCTGATCTATCACGACGTAGCCAAAAGGCAGAGCGGAAGCATTGTATTGGTATTCAAGCCATACTCCATCAAAGGTGGTTGTTCCAGTCAGGGTTGCTCTATAATCAGCGCCATCAACATACATGTTCTCCAGAAAGAAGTTTGCTATCGTAAATCGGCCAAATTCAATTAGTAAACTGGAACCTTTGCCGACTAAAACATTGTCTATCGCCGTAAGCCCGTCGGTTGTTTCCATTTCTTCCCAAATATCCCTGATTACGACGTCTCCGAAGTCCTCAGACAAACGCTTGGCGAAAATGAAGTTCCCATACGCATGAGAATCTTGGGTTGATTCCAAACCCAGAACATCAGATCTCTGAAACCAGTAGGGAAGGTATTGATAGTTGTCATTTACATCTGGGTAGACTTCATCTTCCATGTATGTCGCCGTCGTCTCCATCCACCAGCTTTCCTCAAGAGTGTCATAATAAAATTGTATGGCATGGAAGAATTCGTGCGCCGCCGTGACCTGCATAGACGGTAATTGTGGTGTAGGAAATCCCACATAATCGTTGTCTACTCCAATGTAACTATAATAGGAAAGGCTGTCGATCCCGCTTTCTGGCATTGCATACCCGTAAAAACTCATGTTATAAACGAAAACATCGTATCTTCCGTCTGGGTTTCGTCCGTTAAGGTCGTTGGGTTCGGATGAGTCGTCGGGAGGCTGATGGAATCCTCTGATGACTACCTCAAAGTTCCTGACGTATTCAAAGATCTCCCCAAAATTTTCGACGTAGTCCGGAACGCCGTTAGTATTGGCGTCTGACGGTGGCACCGCGTCTGCAACGTTCCCGCCATCTGAACCATTCGTCCAATGTATTACGAAATTTGTTGTGTTGTAAAGTTGCGGAAGTAGATGCTGCTTTTCGTCAACACCCCCCTCCACATCAGTTGGCCTTTCAAGAACGAAGTCTAACTGGTTTTGTGTTTCGGAACTCAGCTTGTTCCATTGCTCCTTTATCTCCAAGAGTAACATTGTGCCGCTTTTTCTGTAAGCCTGTACTTCTTCCTGAGACAAAGCGTATTCCGTGTTAGATAGTCTTGTTGGATCAAAAACAGCCCATGTCTTATACAACATATATAGATCAACAGATATTTTCCCAGACAAATAGTCTGCCTCCAGCCTTTGCAAACCATCTGATGAGGACCGCAAAAGTGTATTATGTACGAACCCATCCGAACTTCTTTGCTCAGCCGTATCTAAGGCAGCCCGCGAAACAATTGAAGGCTCTCGTGAACGCTCATTAACGGGGACACGCAAATCCGTTAACATCCCAGAAGTGTGTTGCACATATGTTGCAAAAACCGAAAACAATAAAAGACCCGTCATAAACAAAGCCAAACTCTTTATTCCCATCTCCATTCTTCCTTTCCTATTAGCTATTTACTCCTACCTAGAGGGGCACGTCCTTTAAGCGCGCGCAATGCCAGCGCTAACATGCTAGTTAGAAGCAGTGTTAGCATTATTCCCGATACTGCTTTTATCTTCATTCCCTTTCCAATTTCCGCATTAACTACGTGAATGACTGATATTTCTCATTTACGAAACAATCGTCTATAAGTCTAGAACAGGAAACATAGATAGGGTAACACCGATGACCTCTCCTGTATGCTTTCATCAAGTGTTTGCACACGGTACATTTTACCAGACCTGAGCCTCAATAATACTGCAAAACTAAGTATGCACATAGGATAAGCAACACAACACCCAGCCATTCCTACAGAAACCCAAAAACCCAGAATACCGTGGCCTTAATGACACGCGAATTGTGGTTACCCGCTCCCAGCCTATTGTGATAAATATGTGTCCTCCAAACCCCCAGCCAGCCGCACCAACAAGCAACATAGCGAACGCTTCAAAAAGACGAGTGTGACCCACATGCCTACGTCCGTCAGAAGGTTAAGCAACCAAAGTGTAACAAGATCAACAGCCAAGACAGCTAGAGCTATACTCACAGCTATAATTAACGTTACTCCCATGAATCAAAAATTTGCATTTATTATTTTTGGGAGTTTCTGTTAAGCAAAAATAGAAGTTAACGTCTAGGAAAATCACAGTTTTTGATAATCGAGTGTCTATGTAGCCATGTAAACTTTGTACAAATAATCGAAGAAACTGGTTTCTATGAATAGAGGCTACAGTGCTGTATGCGTGCATGCTTTAAGACTTTACTCTTCCAGGGGTTCTTCAAAGGGTTCTATAGTCAGTTTCTTGTTCCCGATCTTAAATGACACTTTAACTCTCACCGAAGACTCTGTCTTAAATGGAAACATTGAATCAGTCGCCATGTCTAATGGTAGATAGATCAGGTATTTGCCGTCAGCCCTTCTGAACAACCTTCCTTTACCAACATTGACCACATAATCACCCCCTATGCTTCAATGAATTATAACATAGATAGCATACTCTTTATTAAATATTTATGAAACATTGTTCTATATAAATCAAAAGTGCTCACTGCTACATGGAAGTTAACAGCAGACACAGTTTT
>JAOUMI010000110.1 GCA_029881555.1 Candidatus Bathyarchaeota archaeon
TGCGATGGCTAATGAAACAGAGTAGGCCGTGTTTCCGCCGATGTTCCTGAAGTCTTTGGTTCCATCGATTTTGTGGAGGAGAATATCGATCTGCTCCTGCTCTTCCGCGTTCATGCCGATCAGCTCTGGAGCAATGAGTTCCTCAACCTTTCTGATCGCCTGATCGACCCCGCCTTCAGGGTAGGGCATCACCTCGGCTTTTCCTCTGCTGGCGCCGGATGGGGCAGAAGCTCTTCCGAACCCCGCTGTGGTTGTTATGTCAACCTCCAGTGTTTGCTCTCCGCGACTGTTGAAAATTTTTCGGGCGGTGACATCTTCGATAACGGTGGACAACGGTTAACCACACCTCATCCTAGCGGCTTACAAGTTTCCTCTTTTCCGCCGCCTCGTAAAATTTGAGAATCTCGTCGATGATTTCTACGTGGGAAAGGAGCATGCGACGGCAGCAGTACCGCTTAACCCCTAAACTGTCTAAAACCCTCCCCGAATCTTCTCCCTGCTTCACTCTCCTGGCAAAGTCTTCCCACTTGTCGCCGATTAAACCGCCGCAGGTGAAGCAGCGAACAGGAATGATGATTGAAGTTACCTCCTTCGTGACTAACATTTACATGGCTTTTAGCCTTACGTCCAGTATTAATTAAACTTTACCTTTTTGGTCTAAGTGCTGACTCCTCTGGTTTATGCTATGTAGTAGTCAACGACTTTCTTCATCCGCTTTGGAGTAAGCTCATTGATAGAGAGCTTCTTAATTATGCTGATCATCTGTGGCTGGAAACGAACAAGGTCTGTTAGAGTTATCAGCCCGAGGAGCCGCCCCTTCTCCACCACGGGAAGCTTCTTGATCTTCATTTTGAACATGAGTCTCACGGCTTCTTCAACCTCCATCTTAGGCTTTCCAACCACAATGGGTTTTGACATGACCTTCGAGACCTTAGTATTTTCCGGATCCTTAGACTTGCCCAAGACCCGTCTGAGCAGGTCTCTCTCGGTCAATATTCCAGAGGGTTTCTCCTTTTTCATCGCGACTAAGCATCCGATTTCATGCTTGTTCATGAGTTCTACCGCTTCCTTCACAGTTGCCTCCTCGTCAATGGTCACCACATCCTTGATCATGATATCCTCGACTTCCAGAGACATAGACACACCAAAGAAGCCTTTGTGCGGTTGCACTTATAAACTAGTCCGCCAAAATTTCCAAGTTGTTCTAAATTCTCTTGTAATTTTTGGGGTTTTTCTGTTCAAAATCAGCGTCTCTGTATCAAGTTAACTACCTTGTCAATGGAGCCTATTGCATACTCGATGTCTTCTCTTTCTATCCCCCTGTGGGTTACCATTCTTATGGTCTTCTCATTCCTAGGCAGAGATTTCACACCGTGTTCACCTAGTCTCTGTACAAACTCGGCGGATGTAACTCCCAGATTACGGACATCAAACATGACTATGTTAGTTTGAACAGTTTCCAAGTTTATTGAGATTCCTTCCGTTTTCGCCAACTCCTCAGCCAAAAGCCTAGCGTTTCTATGGTCTTCTCTCAACCTATCAATCATCTTCTCCAGAGCTATTATTCCCGGCGCCGCAATAATTCCCGCCTGCCTCATTCCACCTCCAAGCATTTTCCTCCACTTTCTCGCCTTCTCCACGAATTCTCGGCTTCCAGCCACGAGGGACCCTACAGGGCAGCTCAGGCCTTTGGAGAGGCAGAACATAACGGAATCAACGTGTCTCGTCAATTCTCTGACATCGATGTTTAGGGCTATTGCCGCGTTGAATATCCTGGCTCCGTCCATGTGCACCGCGAGACCATGTTTCTCGGCGACTTTCCATACCGCTTCTATCTGGTTTGGGGAGACCACGGTGCCACCAGCTAGGTTATGGGTGTTCTCTATGCAAACAAGTGTTGTTTCAGGATGATGGATGTCCTTGGGGCTGATCGCCTTTTCCACATCATTTGGGTCAAGTACGCCCATCCTTCCCCTTATGGGTTTGACCATGAGCCCTCCGATGGCAGATAGACCTCCAGTCTCGAAGTTGTATGTGTGCGAGTCGGCTTCAAGGATTACATCGTCTCCCCTCCCTGTGTGCGACAATATGGACACTAGGTTGCCTTGGGTGCCGCTCGTAACCAGTAAAGCGCTCTCCTTCCCCATTTTCTGGGCCGCCATCTCCTCCAGCCTGTTAACAGTGGGATCCTCTCGGAACACATCGTCTCCAAGTTCGGCACTTCTGATGGCCTCAAGCATCTCCTTGGTGGGGAGAGTAACGGTGTCGCTTCTCAAATCCACAACCCTCATCGCAGTCACCACTTCTTTTGAGGAACTTGTTGAATTGAAAAGTGTTTAAACATTTAAGCTTTCTAGAGAAGCTTGAAGAATTAGCTTAAGGCATTGATCTCAGCCGGTTTTCAACCTTTCCGTTAGGACTTCACGCAGAAACTACGTAGAAGTTTTCTTCCTTTCCTCTTTTTTCACAGTTTTTTCAAACAGCTTCACAAGGACTGGTCCAGACTCCCTCTCACCCATCGATTTAATGAAAACTGACGCCAACGCGATTTTGTTCATCTTCTCGGCGAGGCGTTCGGCGAAGAGACGGGCGATCACTACATTTCGGTCGCCAAGCAAGATGGAGGAGAGCGGCGGGCCAACCATTTTTTGTGCCTGTGGAATAGCCACTGCCAGCGTTCCTAATCGATCTTCTCCTTCGCTCAGGAGAACCAAACCAGCGTTTTCCACTTCCAAGTAGAGAGCTGAGAAAAGCTTGTCTCCTTCTCTTATTTTTTCCTTAACAATCTTTGCGTGCGACAAAGGCAACCCTGACATGCTATTTATAGCCTTGCTTATTTATTATTCAGTGTTTTCAAGGGAATCGGCGAAACAGGCATGACGGAACGCAGGGCAACTCAAATTCTTCACGTACTCCGAAGCAGTTTTTCCGTTCCGCGGTGGGGTGACGCTCCCAAGGACCCCTTTCAAGCGCTGATCACAACTGTGCTGTCACAAGCAACGGCAGACAGGAACACGGAGAGAGCTTTTAGAAATCTCTCGCAAAGATTTTCGATCACTCCAAAGGACCTAGCAGACGCGAGGGTCGAAGAGATAGAAGCTGCCATAAGGGTTGCGGGCTTGTACAGAAACAAGTCCAGAGTCATAAAGGAACTTTCTCGTCTGATCCTTGAAAAGT
>JAOUMI010000111.1 GCA_029881555.1 Candidatus Bathyarchaeota archaeon
AAAGAGGACAACACTCCGTCCAGTAGGGTTCCAAACCGTACCGGGATACCAAGCCTCCATCGCCTCGTAACTCCACGCTCCGGGCATCATCAACACTTCGAACTGGTTGTCCAAATAAGTCGACTCATACACCCGATACTCGTTGATCTCTGGAAACATTTTGATCTGCTCCATCAGATCCTTCGATATAATGCTGTCAACCGCTGTGATGCTCCACCGGGTTGGAACCAACCGCCTCTGCTTCTTCAGCCCAAACGCGCCCACACTGAACGCCCGCTGGATCCTCGAGGTCACCACTCCCCTCTCGTGCAACGTGACCACAGCCTCCGCCGCCTTCAAGTCCGTGTCTCCATACGCCTTCTCGATCTGATGATCCCATCGGGAGGTCCCAACGTTCATGGACCGGATGACAGCGGATGGTCCAAACGGCTGAACTTCGTCATCTAGAACGAAACGTCTCCGAGGCTTCTTCTTGAACCCCAACTCCACGTCCACAGAGCCACCGGAAAGGGCGAGCTCCCTAGTCTTGTCCATTATCTTTCCAGCCTCCATAAACTTCTTCACGTGAACCCTGTGTTTACCTCTCACCAGCATCGACCGAAAACCAACAATCTCATCCATGGACTTCCCAAACCACAACTCGGGCAGGTCAAACAGACTGGTATCATCGTGAACCGGAGGAACCAGCGGTCCCGCGTACACGTAGGGATAGCCTATTCGACCCACGAAAACGCCTGGTGGAGAAGCGCCGTCCATATCCGTGCCTTGGATGAGAGGCACCGTTCTGAAGTACGACTTCAATCGGACGACCAAGGGACATCTTGTCTTTCCACACAAAAACTTTGACCCCTTACAGGCTACGCATAGGCCTTTCCCCCAAGCCTTCGCCACAAAAAGGTCGGCTCCATAGCTGATGTCTGCGGTTATCTCAGGGTTATCGATAAGTTGGAGAATCCAAGGGTTCTCCCTTTCTGTTATCCTCAGCTTTCTTGGCTTTTTCGACCTTTTGCTCAGCCCTTTCATATTTACGTCGCCCAGAGCCTTATTCAAATACTTGAGTCAAGAGGCTCAAAAATAGTTGATAAGCATTCAAAGTCATAAAGCTTGTTTCTAAGGTTATGCCAAAGAGAACAAGACGCAATCGTATTTGTCCAAGCATTGATAGAATGTATTTTAAAAGCCCGATGATCGTTAGGATTGAGCTTAACGCCAAGGCCTCACAGAAAATAAGCAAAAATGAAAACGAATTGACGCGCACGGATCTATATTACCGCGAAATTTAAATAATAAATAATTTCTAGGTGTGATTTATTTGGATGGTTGATGGAGCGTTGATCTGTGAGTTCGCAAAAGCTGAGTAAAGTGGCTGTTGCCATAGGTGGTTTCCTGATTTTTGTCGGAATCATAATGACAGGCGTGTTTGCCTTAGCCCTTTCCGGCGCCATAGACGTTAGCGTATTTGAAAGAATTTCAGGGAGTGAGACGTATCGAATGCTGTTTTTAGGAGTGTTGTTGCTAATTGGCTTACTTGACTTTATGTCGGGGATCATGCTTAGACGCAGGTGATCTACGATGAGACCTAGAAGAATCCTCGGAGCAATCGTGGGCACGGTACAGGGCCTGATAGGAGTCTTGGCAGTCATCTTTGCCTATATCCTATACATCGACTTTTTTGGTCTGCAAGCATGGCTAGACGTAACTGCGGAATTCCTTCCTCTCTACATGCTGGCTCTCATAGTTTTCGGCTTTTTCTCAATCATGAGCGGGTTATTCCTTATTACCGAAAGAGAGTTACCATAGACGGAGCGTGGCGATAGTTGAAAACGAAAAGGGAGCTTGGACTTTTCGACGCGGTGATGATGGGGTTAAGCGGGGCGATAGGATTCGAAATTTTTGTGCTAATGGACTACGCCTATTTCGCCTTGGCCGGGCCAGATATGATCTTAGCACTCTTGCTGGGCGGGCTGATAAACCTGTTGATCATGTTCAGTTATTCCGAACTGGGTGCAGCCATCCCCGAGGTCGGCGGCGAATATACGTACACGAAGGCCGCCTACGGCGGTCTCGTCGCCTTCATATCTGGCTGTCTAAGATGGCTTGCAAGCGTGTTCGTCGCAGCACTAGCTGCCTTGACATTCGCTCTTCAACTCTTGTATCTCTTCTCAAAGGTTGCCCCTGCGTTTGAAAGTTTTGTCTCAGCCCAAGTACCATTAATCGCCATAATCGTGACAATCGTTTTAGCGACACTAGACGTCAGAGGAGTGAAAAAAGTCGGAGTCATGATAGTCACCATATTCTTGGCTATATTCGCCATTTTTCTCGCTGGTGGATTGTGGCATGGACTGATTCCACCCCAAGTGCTTCAAAAACCTCTAACCGAAGGCTTGTCAGGAGTCTTTGCAGCTACCGCATACACGTTTCCCATGTTTTTCGGAATGAGAGCGCTCGTAGCAGGTGCTGCCCAAGTTAAAGACCCAGAGAAGAACGTTCCCAGGGCAATAATTGTGTCATCGTTGCTGACTATACCTCTCTACTTGAGCGTTGCCTACGTGGCCATAGGGTTTGTCCCGTTGGGAGATTACGATGAACCTTTCCTCAACCTTGCGGCTGAAAATATCATGCCTAGAGTTGGAGGCGTTTTATTTGCAATTGCTGGGATGGTTGCAAGTCTATCCGCCCTAGGCACGTCCATAACTGTTCAATCAAGCATCGCTCGTGGAATGAGCAGGGATGGATACTTGCCCAAGATCTTGCTATCGGTTCATCGGCGTTTTGGAACCCCTTATGTTGCAATTATCGCTGGTTCGCTTTTCATAATGTTTTTGAGTGTGATTGGAGCTGTGGAGTTCCTCGGCTACGCGGCGAGTTTCGGGTCCATTCTGGTGTTTGCCTTAGTTAACCTCTCTCTTCTGAAGCTTAGAAAGAAAAAGCCGTACATGAAAAAACCCTTTAAAACTCCATTGTACCCCTTCACTCCCATCGCCGGAATAGTCATGTCTTTTGTGCTCCTCGCGGTTCCCATATTCCTGAGAGACGCTAACGCCGTAAACGCGCTCTTGTCGGGTCTCGGGTTATTGGCGTTAGTCTTAGCAACGTATCACCTCAGGATGGTGGGACGTTATCGCCTGCAGGTCGCTGTGGGAGGGATCAGTTTGAGCACAGG
>JAOUMI010000013.1 GCA_029881555.1 Candidatus Bathyarchaeota archaeon
ACCTCTTCAGGATGCCCCAACCGCTTCAAAGGCACCTTGCTCTCGAAATCCCGCATCATCTCAGGAGTGTACTCCGCCTCCTGCATCGGCGTAAGAATGAAACCAGGGCACACAGAATTAACTCGCACCTTCGGAGCCAACTCCAACGCCATCGAACGCGACAGCTCAATAACACCCCCCTTCGAAGCATTATAATCGGCAGACAAGGGATAACCCATTAACCCATTAGTCGAACCCATGTTCACAATCACGCCACCATCACCCGCCAACATCCGTCGAGCAGCCTGCTGAGCCACAAAAAACACCCCGTTCAAGTTGACATCAATCATCCTACGCCACTGCTCCGGCGTAATATCAACAAAAGGCCGTGGAGCACTGATCCCAGCATTGTTAATCAGCACATCCAACCCACCCAACAACCTATCCAGTTCGCCAAACGCGCGTGCCACAGCGTCAGCATCCGACACGTCGGCGCTGATAGTGCCACTCAGTGAAGGCAACAACTTCTCAATGCGCCGAAGCCCCTCGTCGTTAAAATCCAACACGACAACCCGAGCACCCTCCTCCAGAAACCGTTTCGCCGTCGCCGCACCAATACCGCTCGCTCCGCCAGTAACAAGAACCCGTTTACCCCTCAAACCACGCATAACCCACCACCTCATCACAATCCTGCCAATCCGCCGCCGTCCACCACCAACGCCGTGCCAGTGACGAACGACGACGCATCACTCACCAAATACAACACCGCCTGAGCAATCTCTTCTGGACGAGCAACCCTCTGCAACAGATGCGCACCCGCTGATTCAGCCAAGAACTGCTCCCAAGGTTTGCCAAGCTGTCGGGCTTCGCTCCGCAACATAGCCGTATCCGTATCACCAGGACAGATGCAGTTAACACGAATATTCTGCCCAGCATGGTCAACAGCCATAGCCTTAGTCAGCAGTACAACCGCTCCCTTTGACGCGCAATACGAAGCCGCATCCTGCCCACCGACCAGCCCCCAATTCGAAGCTGTGTTGACGATCACACCGCCGCCCGCCTCAGCCATAATCGGAATAGCGTATTTCGAAAGCAAAAAGACCGACTTGACGTTAGTTGCCATCACCCGATCCCATTCCTCTTCAGTTGTCTCCACCACCGACGCTCGTCGAATGATACCAGCGTTATTGAAGAGGATATCCAGTTTGCCCAGTTGCTCCACAGTCTGCCGCACAGCCAACTGGCAGTCTGCCGCTCGCGTCACGTCGCCTTGCACAAAAATAGCCTGTCCTCCCTCGTCGATTATCGTTTGGACTACGGCTTTTCCCTCAGGTTCGTTCAAATCAAAGATCGCCACCGCCGCGCCTTCTCGGGCAAGGAGCAACGCCGTCGCTCGCCCGATGCCTGACGCGCCACCAGTGATCAGGGCGACTTTCCCCTTCAATGCCCCACCAGATTTACGTTCAAAGTCCTGCGTCAATCAAGGATCACCTCTCTAACATGATATTTTATAGATGACGTGCTCATTATATCCAGTCACCACTCTTATATAACCACTTAACATCCTATCAACTGCTCGATCACCAGTATCAACCAAAAAAGGCCTTCCCCGCAATGAATTGATCTTTTCAGGAGCAGCCACAACCATTATGTTATCCCTCCCCACCTTCTTGATAACCTCGGGACTTATTTGCTGATTCCCCCTACCGAATATGTAGCCTTGACCACCTATCGGGGTAATTATTATCTTCGCTTTTCGTTTTTCAAGAAGCTTTAGGAGTTGAGCCTCGTTGACATCAGTGCCCGCCAATTTTCCCTTTGAAACCACATCCACCCCTACTAATGTCTTGTTCAACCCCAGTTTAGACGTGATAGCTCGCGTCGTGGTCCCAGGTCCGACTATGTAAAGATAATCGTCCTTCATCCCATCCACGACCTCACAAGCTATCGCTTCCATAGCTTCCTTCTCTCCGCCGCTACTTGGAGTCTTTAAACCTTGAATCAGCCTTTTCTCAAACGGAATCCTAAGGTAACCATACAGTTTCGCGGAAACAATGCCCCGCCTAAGAGCCTCCTCATCTATATCCATGACCTCCGCCTCTCGTATGCCACATCGTCCCTGTAAAAATAAAACAACCAGATCCCCCGCGCTTCTAGGGCTTATCGCAAAAGCAGCCGAATGAATCTTAACCCCCGCAGGTATCCCAAGAACTGGCATTTTTTCTCCAATCGCATTGTATATGTCCCTTGCTGTGCCATCCCCACCCGCAAAAAGTAGAAGATCCACGCTCAGACGCAGCATTTCCTTCGCTGCATTTTTAGTATCCTCTGCGGTTGTTTTGCCTTTTCTAATTGAACCAACTACAATGTGGTCAAAACCACATTCTTTGGCTGCGTCTTCTCCCATTTCACTGGGATATGTTACGATTTCGAGGTCTTCCTTTACGGAGGCTACTCTTTCCAGTGCTTGAACAGTCCGAGTTAGCGATTGCGGCAAGGCACCCAATTGTAGGGCTTTCTTTTGTATCTCCGCCCCATCACTTCCTTTAAGTCCAACCCTTCCACCTATCCCTGCAATCGGGTTGACGATTAAGCCTAACTTTCTTCTCCCACTTTGATTCCGACTTTTGTCCATGAACTGACAAGTGTGCCACGGGAACATTTGCGTACTCATCCAAATTGCAACTTAATAGACTTGAAGACTTCGATACATTGCTCCCTATTCTCTCTCTTTGCGTACTTTCTTGCGATACGCCCTCCAAGTCATCGCCCACTGCGACGGATCGTCCAAAGGCGCCGTATCAATCTTGTGAATAGTGCTATTGTGAGGAGCGGTCTTAACCAGCTCAGGGTTCGTGTACGCCTCGTCGGATACTTGCCTAATTATCTCAACATATTCATCTAGGTCAGCCTTAGAATACGATTCGGTTGGCTCAAGGGTACAAGGCTCTGGAACTACCCATGGGTGATGGCTGGTCCAGTAATGAACACCGAAGTCCGCAGCTCTAAGTCCGATTTCCTCGGAATGAACCCCCGTATCTCTCGTCAACTTCTCCAAGCTATACCTCACCTGTTCAATTCGACGTTTGCCCTTGGCGTAAGGCGCACTCACTCCTCGTATCTCTAACAACTTATTGAGTAGATAATTGTTGTTGAGAACAGCGATCTCAGCGACCTCTTTCAGACCTTCAGCGCCGTGACTCATCGCCCACGCGTATGATTTCAATACCACTGGTGCGACGCCACAAAATGCTCTCACCTTTCCAATACTCTCGGGCCTGCCATAGTCCAAATGATACTTACTACCATCAAACTCGATAACTGGAACTGGCAGGAATTTTGCGAGTTCTTTGGTTACACCGATAGCGCCGACTGCTGGTCCACCACATCCATGAGGCGACGAAAATGTCTTATGCAAATTAAAGTGGCAAAGATCAAAACCAGCCTCCCCCGCCCTAGTTATGCCTAATATTCCGTTAGCATTTGCCTGGTCATAGGAGCACAATCCTCCCGCTTCGTGGACGACCTTCACGAACTCTTCAATCTTTGGATTAAAAATTCCCGTGTCCTCCGGGTTTGTTATCATCAGCCCGGCTGTACGCTCTGAAACCGCTGCTTTCAACGCCTCAAGATCAGGATAGCCATCCTCATCAGGATACAGAGTTATGACCTTGAAACCAGCTGTTTTGGCACATGCCGCATCTGAAGGATGAGAGAAAATTGTCGTAATGATCTCATCTCTCTGATCTGCTTCCCCCCGAGCTTCGTGGTACGCTCTTATGATCGAAGCATTCGCGTATATAGCCTGGGAACCAGCAGCAGGTTGAAACGAAAACTGGTCCAACCCCGAAATCTCTTTGAGAATCTGCTCGAACTTGTACATCACCTCAAGTATGCCCTGAACAGTTTCTTCATCCTGTAACGGATGAATCTCCGTCATTTGAGGCATTCTGGCCAGTTGTTCGTTGATCTTCGGACTGTATTTCATCGTACAGGTTCCCTGTCCCACGTCAATGTTTAGATCCGTCCCCAAAGTTTCCTGTGACAGTCTAATATAGTGTCTTAACACTCGTGGTTGGGAAAGTTCTGGTAATCTAGGCGGCTGTTTCCTCCGCATGCTCTCAGGTATGGTTGACACAACATCTCCGACTTCACTTTTTATCTCATCCTCAACATCTGGTAAGAGGACGCCTCTCTCTCCTTCGCTGCTCAATTCAAAAATTATCGGTTCATCCCACCTAGCTTGATGAAACCGCCTCAGTTTCGGTTTTCCACCTGTATACCGTTTCATGGTTATATCCTCCATCTTATTCAACTACCTCCTTCAGCGCATCAACCAGCCTAACAATGTCATCCTTAGTGTGAACTTCAGTAACACAATAAAGTGCGCTATTCCCCAGCCCCGGGAATTCTTTTGTCAGGTCTTTTCCACCGAATATTTTACGCCTCAACAGAGCCCTATTGATCTCCTCAACTGTCTTACCAGTATCATCAAAGTTCACGACGAATTCCTTGAAATGAGTTGACCGGAAAACGGGACACTTGACGCCCTTTATCTTAGATATCTGCAACATCGCGTAATGCGATCTTTGCATGACGCCTTCGCCGATTTCCCGCATACCCTGAGGTCCCATAAGCGCCAAGTAAACACCAGCCGTTATGCCCCATAAAGCAGTGGCTGTGCCCACGAACTCTTTGCCCTCCTCCCTCAACGCGAAAGAGGTCCGGTCATAAGCAACGTCACCGAATCCATACTCCCCTTCAACCGAAGTCGGGGCTATTCCAAACAGCCTAGAAGGATATTCCATAACGTACTTCTTTTCATCCCGAGTGGCAATGAATCCAGCATGACCACCACCAAATTGCATGTGCATACCGAACGGTTGTATATCGCCGCACACTATGTCCGCACCATACTCAATCGGAGGAGCCAAGATTCCCAACGAAATCGGATCGACCCCAACAATGCATATCGAGCCATGGTCATGGGTTATCTTAGAAATCTCATCCCCATGAGCCTCAATAAAACCGAGGTAGGATGGATTCTCAAAATAGACGGCGGCGGTCTTTGAAGAAATCTCAACCTTGAGGGAATCGAGGTCTAGTTGCCCGGTCTCAGTGTCATAGCCTAGCAACTTGACCTCTATCTCAGGCTTGCAATAATCCCTGATTTTCGATAATTTGTCAGCGCCGATTGTTCTAGACACTAGCACTTCGCGTCGGCCTGTGATTCTTGATGCCATACGAATGGAAGTAGCAACTGCTTGCAACCAGTCATATGTTGGAACATTCACAACATCCATGTTTAGAAGCTCTCCCATCATGCTCGCGTACTCGAAAAGCGCCTGCCACCTCCCGTGATCATCATAAGGTTCGCCTGCGTACGCGGTTAAAAATTCACCTCGCTGATTCACCTCGTCACACACTGCAGGAACATAATGTTGCCAGCATCCAGCTCCCAAAAAACTGAGATATTCCTGACAGGTCTTGTTTTTCGAAAGGATCCCTTCCACGTGCTTTCTCAAAGAGAATTCGGACAAGAGAGGTTTGGGCAAATTCATGTTTTTCTTGAGCCTGAGTTTCTCAGGGATATCCTCGAAGAAGTCCTCCGCGCTCTTTGCTCCAACCTCTTTGAGCATCTGATTCTTTACGGTGGGCACAGAGTTCGGGATGTACGGATACACGGTCTGTTTTTCTTCGCTCATACTCCATTCCTCGTCTATTGACAAACTAGCTTATCCCATATATTAATGACGCATCCCGCTCTTTCTGTCAACTTTGGACCTGTTAAGATATGCTGAGCAACTCACCTCCCCCGAACTGGTTGTGGAATAAATTACACACTGCTTACTATGGAGATGCGCCTTGCAAAATTGCTCACCTATGGCAGTTTTAATGCTAGTTTTGTGCATCTGATCGTGTGCATAGTGAAAGTGCGAACTAACGAATTCGCTGACGCAGCATACGGATTGCCTCTGCTTTTTTTCGTTCAATCTCTAATTGGTGGATCTTAAGAGCTCTTCTTTCTTTGTCGTTTAGCGAGGCGAGGGAACGCAGTGGTGTATCCTCAAATGGTGGTCTGAACGTGATTGAGGTCTTCCTAAAAGCGTTTGGTTTTGTTTTTATTCTGTGTTCTGTGCAAGTGTGTTTGGTCTTCTCTATTTCTTCACAATTCATACTAATCACCATTTTATTAGTTAAACATATGTTTTAATAGGTAAACAGATCTGGATTATAAAGCTTTCGTTTTGATAGGAAAACATTTTTATGCTAATTTAAACGTCTTATTTATTTGTGAGGCACCTTGAAGCCGATAAAAGCGATAAAAGATCCTGAAGCGTTTCAGCTGTTAGGCGACGAAACCAGAAGGAAAATAGTGTTTCTGCTTAGGGTTAAGGAGATGACCGTGAGTCAGATTGCTGCGGAGCTGAACATTACTCCTCAAGCGGTTTACCATCACATAAAGAAGCTTCAGAAGGCAGACATGGTGGAGGTGGCACGGGAAGAACGCATTGACCACCTCATTGAGAGCTACTACAGAGCAACTGCTGAGACTTTCTTTTGCAGCGTAGGGAAAACTCCCCGTAGTAGAGAACTCGCCGAAGACCAAGTGAGGACCGTCCTCAACGCTTTGAAGAGACTTGGTTTCAACCTTGAATTCGATGAGAACCAGATTTCTCAGTTAATTAACGTGGGGAGTAAGCTTGACGAGTACAAATGTTCTGAGAAGTTTGAAGATGCTATAGCTGACTTAAATGATGTGGACTTTCTTACGAAACAGACGGTTCAGGAGTACGCTGAAATTGTTTCGATGTCTGATAAGGAGTTCAGTAGACAGCAAGAACTTAAAAAGAAGTTTAGGGATCTGCTGATTTCCCTCGTTAAGAAATAAAAGAGGGATTCATCTTCGCTGCTCATTTCGCGCACGTGTTCTCCAGCTGATCTTTCATACGCCTTTTTCTTTCAGGTCGTGATATACAGTTTTCATTCTACTGGCTCTCCTTATACGGTCTGAAGTTATAGCAGAACCCAGAGAACTAATAGGAACCCAAAAATGAGTGAAAGGAAAAGAAGGAAAGAGATTATCTCTGGCTTGTGCGCTTTCCCCTCCAGCCGGCTTTTGGCGCTGTTTTCTTAGGAGGTGATCCGGCCGCAGGTTCCCCTACGGCCACCTTGTTACGACTTCTCCCTCCTTGCGAGACCTAGATTCGACGCAGCCACAAAGGACCACGCCTCACCCAAACCTCACTCGGATGGAGCGACGGGCGGTGTGTGCAAGGAGCGGGGACGTATTCACCGCGCGATGATGACACGCGATTACTAGGCATTCCATGTTCACGAGGGCGAGTTACAGCCCTCGATCCCAACTGAGGCAGGGTTTAGAGATTACCTTCCCCTTTCGGGGTTGAAACCCATTGTCCCTGCCATTGCAGCTCGCGTGTGGCCCGGGGGATTCGGGGCATACTGACCTGCCGTGGCCCGCTCCTTCCTCCGCCTTATCGACGGCAGTGTCCCTAGTGTGCCTGGCTATTCGCACAGTAGCAACAAGGGATGCGGGTCTCGATCGTTGCCTGACTTGACAGGACACCTCACGGCACGAACTGGCGACGGCCATGCACCTCCTCTCAGCTCGTCCAGCAAGACCTTCAATCTGGCCTTCATTCTGCTGTCGCCCCCGGTAAGTTTCCCGGCGTTGACTCCAATTAAACCGCAAGCTTCACGCCTTGTGGTGCTCCCCCGCCAATTCCTTTAAGTTTCAGCCTTGCGGCCGTACTCCCCAGGCGGCGGGCTTAATTGCTTCCGTGCGGCACTGAAGCGGCTCGTAGCCGCCCCAACACCTAGCCCGCATCGTTTACTGCTGGGACTACCCGGGTATCTAATCCGGTTCGCTCCCCCAGCCTTCGTCCCTCACCGTCGAGCGCGTTCTAGCCGACCGCCTTCGCCACTGGTGGTCCTCCCGGGATTATAGGATTTCACCCCTACCCCGAGAGTACCGTCGGCTTCTCCCGCCCCCTAGCCCAACAGTATCTCCCGCAGTCCAACGATTAGATCGCTGGATTTAACGGGAGACTTGCCGGGCCGGCTACGAACGCTTTAAGCCCAATAATCATCCCCACCACTCGGAGAGCTGGTATTACCGCGGCGGCTGACACCAGTCTTGCCCTCTCCTTATTCCCACGGCTCCTTACACCGTGGAAAAGCCATCCTCAGCGGACGGCACTCGGGATAGCCCCGTCACGCTTTCGCGCATTGCGGAGTTTTCGCAACTGCTGCGCCCCGTAGGGCCTGGGCCCTTGTCTCAGTGCCCATCTCCGGGCTCCCGCTCTCACGGCCCGTACCGGTTAAAGGCTTGGTAAGCCGTTACCTCACCAACAACCTGATCGGCCGCGGCCCCGTCCTTTGGCGACGCCTAGAAGCATGGTCTAAACGTCTTTTGGATGAGAAACCATTCCAGGCCTTCTCATCTATCGGGGATTAGCCCCAGTTTCCCGGGGTTGTCCCCGTCCAAAGGGTAGGTTGGCCACGTGTTACTGAGCCGTTCGCCGCGCCTTCACCATAGCTTGAAGACGCTCGACTCGCATGTTTTAGTCCCACCCCGATAGCAGTGGGGTCCGGCAGGATCAACCGGAGTTATAATGGTGGAGTTTTGCCGCAAAGCCGGCTGGATTTGGGGGTTGCGCCAAGCCCATTTCAGACCTAAAGTAGCGTTCAGGTCCTCATTTTTGTTTCCGTAACTGGAGGTCAACCCTTCATCCAAGGGCGAAACGACGCCTTAACGCGTTTGGGTTGACGCCGCCGTAAAGTTACGGGTGCGATTCATATCGCCAAAATTGACTTGGGCGTCCTCGCCGATATAAGTGTTGTGAATGGAAGCTAATAAACTTAGTGAGAGAGGGTTCCGTTAACTCTTTGGGACTTTTAGCGTTTTAGCCGAGATTGTTAACTATCGGGACTTTTTGAGAGGACATAATAATGGTCTGAGCGATTGGTGAATTAAGTGAAAAAGAGGCTGCAGTGTCTTCCAGAAGCACGGTTTAGGTTTGTTAGTTTGCGTGTTAGTATGAGCCTTTCCCCAGAAGGACGAAGAAGGCTACGCCGATCACTGAGATTACTGCGATCACGAGGACGTAGAACAGGGTTTGGGGGATTCCCATTATGTAGTGTTGAACGTCGTAGTTCAGGGTAACCATTTTTTCTTCCAGCGACTGGGAATTGTCAAAGTGCAGAGTGTAAACGCCGGCAGTTGTTGCGTGCAAAGAGAAGCTCTTTTGACCCACTGTGTCATACTGTATAATAGTGTCTCCGTTGGGATCGGTAACGGAGAAGTTTAATGCATTTATTGTTTGTCCGACCACGGTGAAGCCTATTGCAACGCGGTCATCATTCTGAAGGTTCAGTGATTTTGTAACTTCACTTTCCGGAGCCACCGTTAAGTTCTCGGTTGTTGCGTTGGCGTTGCATGTGATTAGGCTGGTTATGATTAGGAAAAAGGTTAGAGGGAGAACAGCATTTTTCTGTTGCATCGTAGTTCCATGTTGAGTTTTCTGTTTCTCTCTTGAAAACATTATGAACCATTAATCTAGATCGAGGATACTGTCAGTTTGTCGAGGAAAGCAACTCGTTAATGTTATAAGTTTTAACATGGAATTCTATTTCAGGTGAAATTGTAGTATGAGCAAGACTGAAGAAAACCTGAAATTTGCGTTTGCGGGTGAGAGTCAAGCGAGAAACAAATACGCTTTTTTTGCAGAAGTTGCGAGAGCAGAAGGGTTTGAGCAGATCGCAGCCATCTTTGAGGAAACAGCAGCCAACGAAAAGGCTCACGCAGAACGACTTTTCGAATTTCTGAAGGGCGTTGGCGACACAAAACAAAACCTGAAGACGGCTATTGAGGGTGAACACTACGAATGGACACAAATGTATCCAACGTTCGAGAGAGAAGCACGCGAAGAAGGACTCACTGAAATAGCTGATGTCTTGAAGGAGATAGCTGAGGTGGAGGAGCAACACGAGAAAAGATATGGAAAGCTCCTCAAAAACTTGGAAGAAGGAAAGGTCTTCAAGAAGGAAAAAGTGGTCAAATGGAAGTGTCGAAACTGCGGCTACGTTCACGAAGGAAAAGAACCACCCGAAAGTTGTCCTGTCTGCGGATACTCCCAAGGCTTTTATGAACTGTTATGCGAAAATTACTAGACAGTAAGAGGAGGTGATGAAAAACTGACTAGAAAAGGTGAGGTATACCTGTGTGAAATTTGTGGGAACAAGGTTCAGGTGTTGGAGGAAGGTCGTGGAACTCTGGTTTGTTGCGGACAAGACATGACATTAATGCAATAAGCCTGTGAGTTTGGACGAGTTTTAAATAGATAGTCTTGTGTTCCGTTTGTTCACTATCACGGAGGCTATCGGTTTTCTATGTCAAAGAAGTTCGGTTTTGAAAGGGTATGTTTTGCTGGCGCGAAAGTGTTGCGCGCGCATTTATAGAAAATACTTTCTCAAGGCTTGTCAATTCAAAAATTCGAAGGTCGAGTTGGTTAAGGAGGTCATACTGAAGAGAGAAAGGAGTTCTTCTATGGGTTTACACCCAAAAATGGACTTCCTCCATAACCAACCATACAACCAATTGGTTATCTAGAAATATAAACGTTTCTGCACAAGTTAGTACATGCGCACATGCGCCCTCTCTCCAGAATTTTGTTTTATGCGCGCGCAGTTTTCTTTGCATCTGTTTGCTTTTCTTCAGCTTTTCGACGAAGTTTTCTTAACGAAGACTGGTAGGTTTTATTACGATGTTTTTCTACTAGATTAATGCAATAACATAGAAAGAAAGGGTGTACTTCACGGTTGTGTGGTGGTTTTGGGCGTAAATCTGCGTGCTTTGGTTCCGAAAACTACTGTTGCGCTTGACAGTTTAGGTGGTAAGTCTGTTGCTGTGGACGCTTACAACACGTTGTACCAGTTTCTCGCCATCATTCGTCAACCGGACGGAACCCCTCTCAAAGATAGAACTGGAAGAATCACCAGTCACCTAAGTGGATTGCTGTACAGAACCGCTAACCTTGTGGAAATGGGAATAAAACCTGTCTACGTGTTTGATGGGGTGCCTCCAGCTCTAAAGGAGGTGGAGATCAAACGCCGAATGCGAGTCAAAGAAGTAGCCCTCGTCAAATATGAACGGGCATTGAAGGAAGGAAAGATCGAAGAAGCCCGAACCTACGCTCAAGCTACCAGCCGCCTCAAAGATTACATGGCAGAAGACAGTAAAAGACTTCTCACCCACATGGGCATACCTTGGATACAGGCGCCCAGCGAAGGAGAAGCTCAAGCGGCACACGTCGTGAAAAAGGGGGACGCCGATTACTGCGCCAGCCAAGATTACGATAGCCTCCTCTTCGGAGCACCTCAACTTCTTCGCAACGTGACCATTTCAGGACGGAGAAAGCTTCCTAGAAAAAACGTTTACATTGAGGTGCAGCCTGAAACCGTGGAACTCAACAGGGTTCTCACTGAATTAGACATCACTCACGAGCAGCTGATAGACGTAGGCATCCTGGTCGGTACAGACTTCAATCCTGACGGCGTGAAGGGAATAGGACCTAAAACAGCGCTTAAGCTCATACAGAAGCATGGAACCATAGAAAAAGTGCTGCCCACCTTGAAAGAGGCGGAGTTCCCTGTTGAACCTCAAAGAATACGGGAAGTCTTTCTCCGCCCGAAAGTTACTGACAACTACAGAATCACATGGAAAGAACCCGACGCTGAAGCAGTGGTAGACTTCCTGTGCCGAGAAAGAGATTTCTCTGAGGAACGGGTGCGAAAAGCCCTCAAGAAAATGAGCGAAGGTTTGAGAGAAGCTAAGGGAAAAGTAACCCTTGAAACGTGGTTCGAACGTTCAACC
>JAOUMI010000014.1 GCA_029881555.1 Candidatus Bathyarchaeota archaeon
TGAAACCAATGATGCTCAAGGAAAAGCGAAGCGTGGGCTTCAATAAAAGCTAAATTGTACTGTCAACTTTTATGGTTTCGCTCGCTTAAGGTTCCGTGAACGGTAAATGAGTTTGGTATGGTTTCGAAGGTTGAAGGAGAACCTTTCATACTTTAGAGGAAACTTGCTAGTTCTAACTCTCAGCTGGGTGTTTTGGACACCAGCCATGGTCATGGTATATACTTATGAGCCAACGTATATTCTCGCCTTAGGAGCCGACACATTCATAATGGGAGCAATCTACGGCATCTCCATAGCCGTTCTTTGTGTTACCCGTATTCCTGGCGGATTTATTGCAGACAGGTTTGGAAGGAAATGGGTCATCGCCATAATGTCTTTTGGAGCCGCTTTAGCCTACCTGCCTTATGCTTTCGCTCAAAGTTGGCAGTGGATTCTAGTTGCAGCGATACTTTCCAGCCTGACCTTAATCTATCAACCCGCCCTCATGGCTGCCTTCGCAGATAGTATTCCACCTGAAAAAAGAGGAAAAGGTTACGCTTTATCAAATTTTCTTCCCACTATAGTCGCCGTTTTCAGCCCTATCATAGCAGGATACTTCGTACTAACTAGAGGGCTCGTTGATGGAATGAGACTTGTTTATCTCTTGGCTGCCGGCTCAGGGTTAATAGCGGCCTTCCTAAGACTGTTCTTTCTAAAAGAAACCCTCCCCAAAAGAGAAGCTAATCCCAAAGAAAAAGATTCCCCAGAACATTGGAGAGGATTCAAGACAGAATATCTGGGTGCTCTTAAATTCATTTTCAAAAGTGCCCCGCTTCTGTTGGTGCTCCGTGTAGTTTTTGAATTCGCATCGTATGGATCTTGGCCTTTTTTTATAGTGTTCGCCATGGAATTTCTGGGTGTTAGCGAGGAGGGTTGGTGGATAATATTCATGGTATCACAAGCTGCTTACTTAGTCGGTGCGATGCCCATGGGCATCCTTACTGATAGGATTGGAAGGAGAAAGGTGTTGATTTTATCCACTGGCATATTCATCCTTTCCACCCTGTTCTGGGTTATGACTCCTCCTCACGCTGGGCTTACGATGTTTTCTGCAACGACTTCCTTTGCACTTATTCAGTTAGCTGCCGCAGCCAGTGGCAGTGCTCTTCCAGCCTTTGAAGCTGACTTGATTCCAAGACTAAAAAGAGGGAATGCGATAGCAACTTTGATGTTGGTTTACGGTATCACCACGGCTGTTATAACAACTATAGGAGGATTCATGTACGAAGAAGTTGCTCCGCAATTTCCATTTCTAATTTCGATAGTATTATTGTCGATAGTTTTTCCCATAATTCTTTTCAGGATGAAGGAGCCTTCAAAAAGAGAAGTCTAATGTTCTGGTTCTTCGACATCTATTTTTCCTTATCAACCTCTCTGAACACGTCTTCAACGATGTCCATAGCAGCATCAACGAGTTCTCTCGTTATGATAAGGGGAGGCGCTATCCTGAGCGTTGATACCCCGCAGGTTATTATAGCGATTCCGCGCTTCCAACACCTCAACATGATCTTCGACGCCTTTTCTTTTGCGGGTTTTTTGGTATTTTTGTCTTCAACGATTTCGGCGCCGATCATCAGCCCTTTCCCTCGCACGTCGCCAAGGATTTCACACTCGTCTTTCAGGTTTTCTAGCCGTTTCGTTATGTAGCGACCCTGTTTAGCGGCGTTTTCAAGAAGTTTTTCCTCCGTAACCACGTCTATCAAAGCTAGGGCGGCGGCGCAAGACAGAGGGTTTCCGCCAAAAGTGGAGGCGTGAGAACCTCCCTCCCAGTCCATCAGGCGAGCTCGAGACA
Source organism: Candidatus Bathyarchaeota archaeon (assembly GCA_029881555.1). Taxonomy (GTDB): domain Archaea; phylum Thermoproteota; class Bathyarchaeia; order Bathyarchaeales; family Bathyarchaeaceae. The sequence goes on from JAOUMI010000014.1 coordinate 1,832, forward strand.
CGATCGCACCGAGAGGCAGCCCAGAGGCGATAGCCTTAGCTATACAAACAACGTCAGGCTCGACTTTCCAGTGCTCGATGGCGAACCAGCGTCCAGTTCTGCCCACTCCCGCTTGAATCTCATCGTCGATCATGAGCAACCCATATTTGTCAGCGATTCTCTTGAGACGTGGAAAGTATTCTGGAGGCGGAACCACGTACCCTCCCTCTCCTTGGATGGGCTCAATGAGGATGCCGGCGACCTCTTCAGGAGGGACGTATTTTTGAAGAACCATCTCGTCGATGAAGTCTACGCACCAGTAGTTGCAGTCTGGATACGACAACTTGAATGGACAACGGTAACAGTTGGGGTAGGGCACGTGTGTGACTCCTGGAAGCATTGGGAAGAAGTATCTTCTCTGAACAGGTTTGCTCGCTGTTAATGACAGCGCGCCCAGTGTTCGTCCGTGGAAGGCGCTGATATAGGCGATGAACCTATGTTTGCGTGTATGCCACTTTGAAAGTTTCACGGCTGCTTCAACAGCTTCTGCTCCGCTATTCCCGAAGTAGACCCTCTTGTCGAACCGTCCCGGGGTTACTTCGCATAGCTTTTCAGCCAAGTTCATGGCTGGTCGGTAATAGAAATCCGTGTTGGAGTAATGTAGAAATTTCTCGCTTTGTTTCTTTATTGCATCCACAACTTTCGGATGGCAGTGTCCCACGTTTAGACAAACCAGTCCCGAGTTAAAGTCGATGAACTCGTTTCCATCTACATCTTTCACTATACAACCTTTACCAGATTCGATAGCCAAGTGGTAGACACGGGCATAGGAGGGGGAGATGAAAGTTTCGTCTTTTTTTATAAGTTCTCTTGCTTTTGGTCCAGGCGGACTAACAACAATCTTTGGATAACTAGTCATGCTTCTCACCAAAGGGATTATCTCTTACAGCAGAAATTCCTAATAAACATTGTGTGCGCATCAATGTGTAACCTGTAGTTGAGTCTTGCGGGAAATTGTTACTGTTTGACAAGTTCTAAGCCGATTCTGAAACCTTGAATGTTGACTTTTTGCGCCTTGTCAAGAACGCTTTGGGTTATCGCCTTTTCAACCGCTTCTTGACTTACCATCCCTGTTGCTTTTACCAAAGCTCCCAGCATTATCATGTTGGCGCAAATTTTCAGTTTGAGTTTGGTTTCCGCCATTTTGGTGGCTGGAACATTGAAGACTCTTGCTTTGATCTCTGGCACTTCTCTAACCATGCTTTCATCGACTAGGAGAGTCCCGTCTTCCTTTAAGTCTTTGAGATATTTGTCAAGGGCGTTTTGACTCATCGCCACTAAGACGTCGCATTTTCTAACCTTTGGGAAGCCTATTCTTTCGTCGGCTATGATGACTTCACTCTTTGCAGCGCTTCCTCTAGCTTCGGCTCCGTAACTTTGGGTTTGAACCACACGCTTTCCGTCGTGGACGGCGGCTCTTCCAAGAATCTTTCCTGCCAACACGACGCCTTGTCCGCCGAGTCCTGCGATTCTCACCTCATTTCGTTTCTGCACTTTTCTCTGCCTCCCGTATTGTTCTGTATAAAGCCTCCGTGAAGGTTGAAATCTTTCTGTACACGAATTCTCCCACAACGATTTTCTTCGTCAGGTCTTCCGCAGTCATCTTCTCTGCCTCCTCAAGTGGAACAGAGCTTTCTCTGAACCAACGGATTATTTCAGCCACATCTTTGAATCCAGCTCTTCTTCCAAACGCTGTAGGACATGGGCTCACGGCCTCAACGAAGGCGAAACCTCTAGTTGCGAGAGCTTTTTTCATGGCTTCTTTCAACTGTTCGCCATGTGCTGTGGTCCAGCGGGCGGCGTAGGAGGCACCTGCGGTGACCAGAAGAGAGGGCACGTCTAATGGATGTTCGAAACTTCCGTACGGGGTTGTTGTGGTTTTTGTTCCGAGAGGAGTTGTAGGTGCGACTTGCCCGCCGGTCATGCCGTAGATCATGTTGTTTACCATGAAAACCGCGATGTCCAAGTTTCTGCGAGCGGCGTGGACTAGGTGGCTCAGTCCGATTCCGGCAAGGTCTCCGTCTCCGCCGAACACGACAACGTTCAAGTCTGGACGCATGAGTTTGATGCCTGTTGCGACAGGTATGCTTCTTCCGTGCGCTGTGTGGATGGAGTCAGCCTTGAAGTGGGGGGATGGAATCCACGCTGCGCAGCCTATTCCGCTGCAGAAAACAAATTTGCTTAGGTCTTTGTGACCGAGTTCGTGGACTGCTCTGAGAAAGCGGCTTATAACGGTTAGGCAGCCGCAGCCTGGGCAGAAGGGAAGTTTTATGTCTCTCAAGTAGTTTCGTATGGTGAACGTTTCAGTCAACCTTTTTCACGCTCCTAGCGATTTCTGCCAATAACTCTTCAGGGGTTATCATTTCTCCGCCGCCGATCTTGTTCAATGGGACGACCGGAACAGCACCGTGCACCACTCTTTCTACCTCGTAGAACATTTCTCGCATGTTTAGTTCTGGCACAACAATAACTTTGACGTTTTTGGCCATGTTGCGCACAGCCTCTTCTGGAAAAGGCCAGATAGTTTTCAACCGAACAGATCCAACTGTGAGACCTTTTTTCTTCGCCAGTTCAATGGTTTCGTGTATCGCTCGGGAGGTGCATCCGAAAGAGACGACTCCGACATCGCAGTCGTCAACGTTTAGGCTCTCGTAATCCACGATTTTCCCAGCGTTGTCTCTGATCTTTCTAATCAGATTCTTAACTAGTTTCTCATGTACGGTTCTGTCTGCGGTGAAGCGATAGCCGTGTTCGTTGTGGGTTGACCCTGTTACGGGCACGTTGTAGCCTTCGCCCACCGAAGGCATAGGCGCAATGTCTTCACCGTTGAAGAATGCTTTGTCCGTTGGCTTCGGCTTTTTCCGATTAGTTATCTTTATCTGGTTAGATGGTGGAATGACGGCTTGTTCTCTCATGTGCGCCACGACCTCGTCTGCCAGCAACACCACGGGTGTTCGGTAGGTTTCAGCTAGATTAAACGCGCGGATGGTCAAGTCAAACATTTCTTGGACGGAGTTGGGCGACAAGGCTATAGAAGTATAGTCTCCGTGTGTGCCCCAGCGCGCCTGCATCACGTCGCCTTGACCAGCTTTTGTAGCTTGGCCTGTGCTGGGGCCGGCTCTCTGAACATCTACGACAACGCATGGAGTTTCGGTCATGAACGCGTAGCCTATAAGTTCCTGCATCAGGCTGAAGCCCGGTCCAGAAGTGGCAGTCATCGCCTTGGCTCCGGCCCAGCTGGCTCCGATAACTGCGCCAATTGAGGCTATCTCATCTTCCATCTGTATGGTGATTCCGCCCGCTTGTGGGAGTCTCCTCGCTAGGTGTTCGAAGATCTCGCTGGCTGGAGTGATGGGATAGCCGGCGAAGAATCGACAGCCGGCTGCGATGGTTGCTTCGGCGCAGGCTTCGTTGCCTTGCCAAAAGTGCGTTGCGGACGTTTTTCCTGTCAAAGTTGTTTCTCCTTTTTTGCTCTATAAGCGTGTCAACTATTATTATCAGGATATTATAAGTTCATGGCAAAAGATCTTTGTCCGCTCTCTTTATGATTTCAGCCCATTCTTTTGAAGTTGGTGCTCCACCAACCATTACCTTGACTTTTCTCCTTAAGCCCTCTTTCTTAAGGGCCTTTATTACATCTGCCATTTTCAGCATTGTAATTGTCATTAAGGCGGACATTCCGATGATGTCGGGTTTCTCTTGTTTTGTTTTCTTGATGAATGTTTCGACTGGGATGTCGACTCCTAGGTCAATTACGTCGAAGCCTTCTACGGTTAGCATGGTGGTTACGATGGTCTTTCCGATGTCGTGGATGTCTCCTTCCACGGTGCCGATCATAACTTTGGCTAGGGCTTTTTTGGCGGTTTTTGCGCGTTTGGATATTGCGGGTTCTAAGATTGCCATGGCTTGTTTCATGGCTTGTGCTGCGATCATGAGTTCTGTTAGGAAAGCCTCTCCGGCTCCAAATCGATCTCCGATAATCTTTATTCCTTTGGCAAGTCCCTCTTCTATGGCTTCTACAGGGTCCACGCCAGCTTTGAGGGCTTCCTCGGCTGTTTTTACTGCGCCTTCTGTATCGCAGTTCATAACAGAGTTCATCAGTTTGTTTACGATCTCTTTTTTCATCAGATCAGCCTCTAATTCATTCTACCCTCTCATAAAATGTATTTAACGGTTTTTCCTAGTTAAAATAGGTGTCCAAGATCACAGCTATGAAGCAACCGAGTTCAATCGCGTAATGAATCGGGGAAATTCTTAAATCAAATTGAACCATTGAAACTGTTAGGCGTCCTTTGGAAAGAAAGCTGAAGAAAATGCAGAGGCAGTGGACTGGAAAGAACGTTGATCTGGCGTTGTTAAGCGAACGCGTTGAAGATTTCTTTAGGAACCGAGGGTTTCTAACCGAGAAAAACGAGTCGGCTGGAGAGTATACGATTCTGTGGGCGCCACCGCGTGTCGGTATTAGGCGTGATGCCATGAAGGCGGGGGTTTTTGGGAAACCAAACGATTTCGTGGTGGAGATTATTGCTAGTGAACGGACGCGTGGTTCCATTAGGTTGGGGATGCTGACGAAATTGTTTGGTGGTGGCTATCTCGTTGTTCGGGGTTTGAGAGCTAAAGAAGCATTAGAGAAACTAGAGAGGGAGTTTTGGGCCTACGTGGAAGAAAAAGTAGCCCAATTAGCTGGGTCAGCGGAACACGCACGACCCTAGCTGACTGTTCTGGATGCACGGAACGCCTAGAAGGAATGCCCCCAGTTTTTGGGTCAACTGTTCGGGCGACCTGATTTGACTTAGGTTACATTCCATGCACGGTCTTGAAGTCTTTGCGCACGATTGGAAAAGTGGATTCTACATTCATAAAGTAATTAAGCACTTACTCGCGAAAAGCGGAAACACGCATCCTGAAAAGGAGTGTTGGATGTGTTGCGCCGATGTATTCGCCGTGAGAAGCGTGTGTAAGACTATGAAAGACAAGGTCACAAAATTTTTGAAGATTTTTGTTGTTTTCCTTTTGTTTGCTTTAGCAACTAATTTGGTTATGGAGATTTTTGTTCCGACTCCTGAAAGGGAAAAAATTGTAGCTGAACATGGATGGGCTTATATGGTTCAATCCAAGGTGACGGGATTGACATTTTTTTATGGGATTTTCAGTTTTGTGGGTGGTGTTGTTTTTCTTTCTAAATCTTATAAACCGTTAATAATGGGGTTTTTGTCTTTTGTTGTTGGGTTTGTTTTTGAGTTTGCCTTTATGAATCCGGAGTGGGTTCAGAAGATTTATAGTCTTCAAGTTGGAGCCGATGTGGTCGTGGCGGTTATAGTGTCTGCTTTCTATTGGTTCATTCCGTGGGGGGTGCCTTCATACATTTTTCATAGGTGGATTTTCAAAAGAGCGGCACCCGCTCAACCAGTCGCAGAGATGGGCGACAAGGCTAGACGTCAGGCGAAATAAAAGAAGAGGAATTGTTAGCGGGATCAACGGGAATTAATGCCGTATTTTAGTTTTGCTTGTAATCGTTTTTCTTTCCGCTCTGTCTACTTACTTTGGGTTCATAAATGAGATAAGTCTATGTTTTCAAATGGATTGAGATGTTTCATGAGAAGGGTTATTCGTAGGAAAAAATCTGGTTACGCTTTGGGTTTCGCGCTCTTTTTTATCGGATTGATTGTGTTGTTTGCAGTTTTATGAAGGGTGTGGTCGGGTGTGTCCGCTTCTTATGATGTGTTTTCTGCTTTGTGGTCAGAGCAGTTTGATTTTGGCTTGGGTGTTGGTTTGAAACTGAAACACAACCCTAACTGGATTGGTCTGACGGATCGCACAGCCTAATAGTTTATGCAAAAGATGCAGCTGGAAACACTGGAGCTTCTGAAACTATCTACTTCACGATAGAACCCCAGCAGCCAGAACCAGAGCCCCCAACCAGCAGAGTCCCTACAATTATGGATTGTAGCAACAATGGCAATAGTGATCGGAGCCGGAGTAGCCCTTCTAGTCTATTTCACGAAGATCAAGAAAACAACTGAGAAAGCCAAATAACAATTCCAGAGTTTCCATCAATCTCTTTTGTTTCCTACATCTGTGGCTATATTTTGCGCGCACATTTGCTCACATGTTTTTGTGCACTGAAATGTTATTTCCAACCCGATTTTGCATTTATGGATTCAAGGAATAACGTACTTGCCGGAAAGATATGAGACTGGCATACACTTTGATGTTTCCGTCGTATTAAGCATCGTAATATCTTTCAATGACTCTTTCCCTATAAGGGGTAAGTGATATCAGAGAGGTTTGCCAAAATGCCGAGAAATAAAGAGCACGCAGAAATTGGAAAGCTGATCAACGAAATAATTTCAGAGACAGGTCGGAGCACTGAATTAAACATCAAATTTGAGATTGCGAGCGAAGACGCCAAAAAAATTCTAAAAGAAGCGAAGAACACAATATCGAAACAAAAACCCAAACAAGAACTTCCGTAGGTTCCTGCGCACAACTGACCTTGACAGTTTATTTGAACTTGCGTGCTCGCACGCATAGAAAAAGCGGAGAAGCTAAGCGCACATCACCTGAAAGTGCTTCTTAACCGCGTGGTGCAACTGTAGACGTAGTTGGGACAGTCGCCCTTCTCCTGTATTTCCGACATGGTGCGTGTGTCCGAACGTATGTTGCAAGACACGAAGTTCCTACATGCTTTGCATTGGTACCAGTCCGTGTCGACGGCAGCGGGTCGGGTCATCTTCATCATTCCCACTCATAGGCCTTTTGACTCCAGCGCGCTTCGCAGTATTTAAATGTGTTGCATGCCTGCATAGAAAAAAGGCGATGTTGCGGGGGACATCTCTACGCTGGGCAGAGATCGGATTTCACTCACCCCGACTTTTTTTGCGAATCTCTAATCATTGTGCGCCAGAAGGATTGTTGTCGAGATTTGGCGTCTTTTGCAAAATTACTACGGTTAACTGCTTCCAAATTGACTGTTTTTGTTGGTCTTCTCTGCTAGGAGTCCCGCTTTCAAGACGCTTCCAGCCTTCACTGCCAACACTTCTGCCTCTACCCTCGGAACTGTTATGCGTCCTCCTTTCTGCAGCCTAGCAAAGAAAACAACAGACCGACCCCCAAACCCCACCCTTACTATACAAAGAGATACAAAACAATACGCAACCAAAACCTCTAAAAAACCCACTTTCAAAAAAGCAACCCAAAAACAACCCCACCACTCCGCTAGGGAGGGCGCTATAGAACGTCTACAAAAGAAAAAGAAACAAAACAACATTCAAACTTTAATACACCAAACAAGATAACACCAGATAAGAGGCTCACCCCATGAAAAACCCAGAAGCTACCTACATAAGACGCACACCAACCTCAAAAAAACTCTGGCAAAAAGCACAACAACACATACCAGGCGGAATAACAGCCAACGTCAAACACTACAACCCCTACCCCATCTTCATGAAAAAAGCAAAAGGATCAAAACTCTACGACGTTGATGACAATGAGTACATAGACTACTGCCTATGCTACGGACCCCTAATCCTCGGACACGGACACCCAACAGTCACAAAAGCAATCAAAAAACAACTAGACCAAAAAGGAACCACAACATACGGAACACCAAACGAAATCGAAACAAAAATGGCAAAAAAAATAAAACAACACGTCCCATGCGCAAAAATGATCAGATTCACAAACTCAGGACTAGAAGCAACACTCCACGCAATACGAACAGCAAGAGCCCACACCAAAAAACCAAAAATAGCAAAATTCGAAGGCCACTACCACGGAGCATACGACCAAGTAACAATAAGCATAACACCACCCCTAAGCCAAGCAGGTCCAAACCAAGCACCTATCCCCGTCTCAAACTCAGCCGGACTCCCCCGCCACATCCTCGAAAACACAGTAGTCCTACCATTCAACGACCTACCCAACACAGAAAAACTAATCAAAAAACACAAAAACCAACTAGCAGCCATAATCGTAGAACCCGTCGCAAGAGGCTTCATAGCTCCAGATATAGATTTCCTGAAAGGCCTAAGAACCCTAACAGAAGAAAACCAAATCGTCCTTATATTCGACGAAATAATGACAGGCTTCAGACTAGGCCTCGGAGGAGCACAAAAACACTTCGGAGTAACACCAGACATGGTCGCCCTAGGCAAAATCATCGGAGGCGGACTCCCAGCAGGCGCCTTCGCAGGCAAACCAGAAATCATGAAAGTAACGTCTCCACTAGGATCCAAGCATCCTTACGATCACCTATTCCACAGCGGAACCTTCAGCGGATGCCCAATAGTACTCGCCGCAGGCTTAGCCACCATCGAGGAGCTAGAAAAACCAAGAACATACAACCACATAAACTGGATCGCCGAAGAGGTCAAAAAATGCATGAATGACGTCTTCGACGATTACAACATCGCCGCTCAAGCGATCGGTTTAGGCTCCATGTTCCAATGCCTGTTCACCTCTCAGAAACGAATTAGAAACTATCGAGACACCGCTAAGGCCGACGCTCAAAGGCGTGTAAACTTTGACCTCGAGCTGATCAACAACGGAGTCTACGTGAGACCACACAAACCATTCCATACTTCGTTGGTACACACAAAAGCTGATCTCGACAAAACTTTTGAAGCAATCAAAGAGGCAACAAAGACTGTAGCAAAGTAGCCTATACTCTATGACACGAAGATAGAAGCAAAAGGTAGAAGCCAAGACATTCTAAGTGTTTGGCCTTAAGTTGGCTACGCGCCCAACCATGTTGTCAGGAAACCAAAGGCAAGGTTGATATCTTTTGTCGCTTCATTATGCCTTTCATTACTTTGTCTAAGTCTCTTTCAATGTCGGATGCCAGTGGCTCAGGCTTGTGCTCTCTCAATGTTTTCTTCACAATCTCTCTTGCTCTTTGAACGACATCTTTAGACCCGGCTGCTCTCCACGCCTTAAACTCTTGGCGATCAATCAGTTCAGATGGCATGAGCTGCTCTTTCCTAAACCATTCCATCGTGTGTTTTTCGGCTAAGAAATGTCCACCAGGACCAACCTTTCTTATCACGTCAAGGGCGAAGGTCTCGTCGTCAACCCTGACACCATCCACCAACCGCAAAGCCATACCACAAACTTCATTGTCAATAACCAGCTTCTCCAAGCTTTGGCAGTTCTCAAAAATTAGCATGCCGGGTCCAGATATCACATTGATTCCAGCAAGCGCTCCAAGAGTTATTGAAATTCCAGATTCAAAACCGCATTGTGCATCAACAACTTTTGTGTCACTGAGTCCAAGGTACATGTGAGTTGGCAATCCATAATATTTCCCAATTTGGGCGTAGGAGCAGCCAAGCATCATGGTTTCTATGGCTCCCATACGGACTGTGAGATATCTCTGGTCAAACGTCGTTGGCGAACCGCCATAAATTACCGGGGCCCCCGGATTCGTTAATTGAGCCATCACGAGACCGCTAAGAAACTCTGCGTTGTGCTGAACCAGAGACCCTGCCAGCGTCGCTGGTCCAGTAGCACCCAGCTGCGGCATCGGGAGGATTTCAGCGGGTATACGAAACTTGGCGCAGTCAATTAGGTTCTGAGAAAGAAGTTCACTCCACTTCAACGGTGCTGAGGGACACGTGTCGAAAATCGCCATGGGTTTTCGAGCTAACTCTTTTTCTCCGCCCACCACGGCCTCGAGCATCCGTTTCATGTCGTAAAAACCATCAATGG
>JAOUMI010000112.1 GCA_029881555.1 Candidatus Bathyarchaeota archaeon
GGCTGCCTCAACTGGGTCGGCAACCGTGTACTTGTTTGCCCATATGGAGGCTTCGTCCTCGCGGAGCTGGGTTAAGCCGCCTATCTCTGTGATCCGTTTGATGTAGGTTCGGAAGAAATTGTAGTGTTTGGCTGTTTTGATTAGGTTTAAAGCCTCTTCAACCTTATGCTTGAATTCTGGGCTTCCCCTCACTCTTAGGCGGTGCCTGTAACCCTTTTCTATGAGTTCTCTTGCCTTCTGTACTTCTTCAACGGTGTAAACTCGCTTCGGAAATTTCAGTTGGCACACCCATATTTGGTTATGCATACCAGTTATATGAAGGTGAAACTAGGCTGAAAAGAGGTAAACACTGAAAAGGTTGGTTTTCAGTCGGAGGGTTTGTATATCTTGAGGTTTTTGCTTCCGGAAACAAACTCGACGACGCCCTGTTTCTCCAGGTTTTCCAGGAGGTCTCTTGCCACGCTCAAGCGTAGGTCCAAGCGTGTAGCCACCGTGTAAGGTGTGAGAACCCTCATCTTCTTCAGTTGGTCAACGACTTTTTTGTTTCTGGGGTCAGGTGAAACTATTCCTGCAGCTTTCTTTTCCGTGGCAGATCGGCTGGAAACGCTCTCTTTTTGTTCCTTTTTCTTCCTCGTTTTTTCCATTTGTTTGAGGGTGAGCCTTTTCTTACTGCCCATGTTCTTCATCTGAGAGTTGAGAGAGAACCGGTTCCTTATAGGCTTTCCCCCGTGTATGTTGTTGCATCTATTTCCGCCTTGTCTCTTCATGCCTAAGATAAGAGAGCTGGGCTTATTCCGAAACATGCTCTTTATGTTCGAGTTATGCTAAGGTGATAGGGAGGATACGGGGAAACTGTGTGACGCGAAAATTTATGGGAAAGCTGATTGGTTGTGAACGCTGGTATCGAGGAAATCTGCTTTGAGCTTCGATCTTTGTTGGAAAAGGCGGTAAAAAAGAATCTGGCTGAGGGCGTTCTGCTTTCTGGAGGGTTGGATACTAGCGTTTTGGCGGTGGTTGCGTCGAAATTTACCTTGCTGAAGGCGTTTACTGTTGCGTTTCAAGGGTTCCCAGCGCCAGACGTCAAGTATGCAGCTTTGATGGCTAACCGTTTGCATCTCACAAACTTTGTTCATTACTTTGATGAGGACGAATTGTATGGCGCAGTTCGGACGGTTGTGAGGACGATGAGGTCTTTCGATCCTATGGAAGTTCGAAACAGCGCGGCGATATTGATTGGTTTAGAGGTAGCGAAAGAGAGGGGGATAAACACGGTTATAACGGGAGACGGATGCGACGAACTGTTCGCTGGATACAGCTTTCTCTTTAATCTGGAAAAAGAAAAGCTGGATTTGGAGTTGAAGAAGCTGTGGGAGGCGATGTCGTTCTCGTCTGTCCCGTTGGCGAAAACTTTGGAGCTTGAAGCAAAACTTCCGTATCTTGATCCAGATTTCAAAGCGTTCGCCATGAAACTTGATTCTAGATACAAGATTAAAACTGAGAAGGGAAACGTATGGGGCAAGTGGATCGTTCGCAAGGCTTTCGAAAACATCTTGCCCGAGGAAATCGTGTGGAGAGTTAAGATGCCCATTGAGCAGGGTTCCGGGACTGCCGTGCTTCCAAGCGTGTTTGACCGGAACATTGCTGACGTGGAGTTTAAGGAGAAAGGAAACAAATATCTTGAGGAGGACAAAGTGGTGATTCTGAGTAAGGAACAACTTTTCTATTATGAGATTTATAGGGCGGTCGTAGGCGTTCCGCATCCTACGGATCTAAGCGGGAAATTGTGTCCTCTGTGTAACTCGAACGTTGCGAGGAACTCCACCTACTGCCGAACTTGTGGTGCCTACCCTATTTGAGAAAAACTGTTGCGAAGCTTTTTCTGCTATGCTATTGCGCTGATTTCTGCTTTGTGTTTCTTTTGCCATTCTTTTATTGGAACGCCAAGTCTTTCCTCGATCTTGGGTCTGTGAATGGAGTTCATGGTGCAGAAGGGGATGATCTTGCCTTCGGGCACAGCGTAGTGTATGCAGCATCGCTGAACTCTTTCAAGATCGAAGTTGTAGGGGTCCATGAAATGCATGGCTGAGATCATCAGCATCCTTCTGTGCAGGTCGCCCAGCGCCTCATAGCTTCCCGATCTTATTATGGGCAAGAGATACTTTCTCAGCATGCCAAATTTTACATGGCGCAGTGCGCCCAACAGCCGAATCTGAGCTCTTCTCTTATGTCCTTTAGCGGCTTCTTCGTAGACTTTGTTCATGGTTTTGAGGAAGTTTCCAATGTTGCCATAACGAGTGATAGGGACGATTTCTCCGTCTTCAAGGAAGATGTACGTGGCGGTTCCGCAGTGGGGATGGACTGTGAACTCCACGTATCGTTTGTCTCTCAAAGCGCCGACCGCTTTGGAGACGGGAACCACAGCGGGCACTGGGTAGAAGTCGGAGACCTTTATTTTTCCGTTAGTCTGTTCTTCGCACAGTCGAGTGAAGTCAGGGATGGTGATGCGCATTTTTGCCCTTTCCTCCTCTGGAAGTCTTCCGCATAGAGAAACAGGCTGAACATTTATACATCGGACAACATCGAAGTTTTGAATGGCAAACCGTATGATGTCTCCCACCTGATGGTCGTTGACACCTTTAATCAACGTGACCACCAGAACCACGCTGTTTATTCCAGCTTCCCGGAGGTTTTCAACAGCCTTCAGTTTCGTTTCAAGCAAATCGCGTCCACGCGTGAATTCATACACTTCAGGAGTCACGCCGTCGAACTGCAGATAGATCGTGCTCATCCCGGCTTCTTTCAATCCTCGACAATAGTCTATGCTTTGTGCAAGTCGGAGACCGTTAGTGTTGACCTCAACGTGTCGAAAGCCCAGTTCCTTCGCCATGCGTATGAGGTCGAAAAGGTCTTCTCGGATTGTTGGTTCTCCTCCTGAGAACTGTAGCGCGGTTGCGGGCACGGGGTCGTTGCTTCGAAGGTTCTCAAGCATTTCTCGAACCTCCTGCTTCGATGGTTCGTACACGTAGCCAGCGGCAGCGGCGTTGGCGAAA
>JAOUMI010000015.1 GCA_029881555.1 Candidatus Bathyarchaeota archaeon
CACGGAACTTTCTGGATAATCGTATTTAGCTTGTATGAATTTAGAATATGAATCAGAACTTCAACAACACTCAGGAGACTTTGGAATAAACTTCGAAAACAATTTTCACTAAAATATTAGGAGCGTACATATCGAACTTTACTACAATAGAATGATTTTAGTCCTGCATGGGCGAACCAACTTTTGCTGGCCTTGACAGCTACAGTCATTTCCGTGAGTCTCTCGTTCCCCGGCAGAATTATGTTTCTACCAGAGTGAAAATTCTGTCAGTCAGATATGGTTTAACCATCTTAATGTCTTATAGACAGATTGATCAAGCGGGTATAGTTCTTCTCTAAAGGAGAACTGGATCTAAACGAGTGAACGTGGACGCCGGAGTACAACGGAACTTGTAGTTAGGAACTACATCTCTGCTAGAGCTTATGCTTTCTGGTGCTAATCGTAGTTCTATGGAAAACGAAGGACATGAATGATTGGCTAACTGATATACGCCAAAGGCTGAGGTCTTTGTAACGTTTCTGATGTTTTACGTTTGGATCCAGAGCCCCAAGTTAGGAACCAGTTGTTTGAATTATTAGGTGATGCTTTAAGCATCGCGATCTCTTTGTATCCCGCCTCTTTGGCGTGAGTATGTTGACCCAATAAGTCTTGTAAGAGCTGTTCACTCCAATTGCACAAGATGGATGCTTCTCGGTCTTTTTCATCCCTGACCAAAAGGCGGAGGAAGTAGTCTCCCACCTGAATCTCTTTGACTGGGCAGGAATTGTCAATTTTTTGTATTATCTCAATAGTGTGAACTAGGAAGCAGCCTTCGCCGTCCTTAATGATCAGGTGGAAGCCGTTTCCCACAAAGGTGTTCATGAATTGCTTCATTAGGTCGATTTTGTCCATAAGGGTCACCTGAAAAGGTTTAGTGTATCTTATGATTTAAGGAATGTTTCTGAAGATGGAGTATATCGGAAATGGTAATATCATATCGTAAGTCGTACGACGTAATATTTATATGCTTGTCTGTCATATAAGATACTTAGTTAATAGAGAGGGAAATTACCTTGAGAATGTCGCTTGCAAAGTTGGATCAACCAGAAATCGCAAAGATGGAAAAAGATCTGGAAAGAAAAGTGAGTGCAGTTGAAGACGAGGAAAGAATCGACCAATTTGCCAAGTTTGCGAAGCCTAGAATCATGGCAGTGGGCATCGGCGGAGCTGGCTGCAACATCATATCATGGGTGAAGGAGAAGGGCGTAACTGGCGGCAGACTCGTCTCCGTGAATACAGATGCGAACCATCTCAAAATCAGCGATGCTAACAGAAAGATCCTGATAGGAGACAAATTATGCAAGGGACTCGGATGCGGAGGCTACCCGGAACTAGGAGAAAAAGCGATGCGTGAAAACTTAAGCGAAGTCATCGATGAAGTCTACGGAGCAAACATTCTGTTTCTACTGGCTGGTTTGGGTGGAGGCACCGGAACCGGCGGCGTCCAAGCCTTGTCAGAAGAGTTGCGCAAACGATATGCTACAGATGAGACTCCGCATTTGATTGTAGGCGTGGTTACCCTCCCCTTCGAGATCGAAACGGCGAGAATGCAGGTAGCGAAGAAGGGGATACAACGGCTCAAAGCAGCATGTGACACTGTCGTTGTAATCGACAACAATAGACTCGTTAAACTCGCTGGAAACCTACCCTTCAGGGAGGCTTTGGGTGTAGCCAACACAACTATCGGAAGATTCGTCAAAGGTGTGACTGAAACCATCACTACCGCGAGTCTAATCAACCTAGACTACGCTGACTTAAGGGCGATCATGGTAGGTAGCGGGCTTGCCTCGATAGGAGTTGGTGACGGACGAGGGGAAGACAGAGTGGAGCAAGCTGTTGAAAAAGCTCTGAACGGGCGTCTGCTTGACGTTGAAGACGTAACAAAAGCTCGTGGGCTACTGATACACGTGTCTGGCGGAGAGGACATGACCCTTGAACAAGTCCATCACGCAGGAGAGCTGGTCAAACGGTCTATCCCACCTAAGGCAAAAGTGATTTGGGGAGCGAGAGTGAGCAGTGCACTACAAGGGAAAGCTAATGTCATGGTAGTGCTAACCGGCGTGGAAAGCGCGTTCCTCCGAAAGCACGAAAGACGAATAGGCCGTTTCAAAATGCCGTGGTAAAAATCACCATCCCTTGAGTCAAAAAGGTTTCATAACCGCCGCGAAGGTCTAGAGTGTACTCAGCTGTACTCAGAACCTGAATTTGAACTGACCAGCTTCAATTGATGTACTGCACATGCGCTTCAACTAAGAGTCGATTTAACCCAAAGCTTACCCAACGATCTCGAAAACCAGCGGCGGAGTCAACGTTTTAGCCTCTAACCGAACAGCAAGCAAACCCTCTAAGAAGCCACATAACACCTCAGGATTAGCGATGAACGGCGTCCTGATTATAAAGTATTTATCCCGCAGATAAAAGTCGCCGAAACCCTGAACACGCAGTCGCTTGAATACGTCCGGCCGCTTCTCTTGATCAGTGGTGTTGAGATTTAACGTTGCCTCCATGGAAATCTTGGCGGCTCCCCCAGCCTTCCGACCGACCTCTCGCCATTCCTCCTTAGGGATAGATTGAAGCAGTATGTTAATGAATTCTACGTTGATGAAAGCGACGCGGCTGATACCGCAGTAATACTCTCCTGGGTATTTCCAATCGTAGATCATCATGCTGCGGTAGATGTCCAGCATCTTGGATATGAGCGGTTTGATGCCGGGTTCCCTTCCCTCCCGAATGAGTGAGTCAATGTACTTTCGTTCTTCATCTTCCAAAATGACGGTTGTTCTTTTAACTGGTTGTTTGGACATATGCAGCCCTCTTTGCATACTAATTATATCTATTGGCATATGTTATATGTTTTTCCTTGTTTCCGATAACGAACATGTAACATCTTCCCTCTGCAGAAATGTTCAAGACAGCGAAAACATCGTAAAGCGGAATATGGGGATTCTCCTATCTGGACTCAAATAACAGAAAAATGTTGAAAGCAGAATTTTTCGAAAAACGGCGTACCTTGGAATGGGGACAGAAAGCGTCGTCTTAAAAACTTCAACACCACGAAGAGAGAAAATCCAACAAAACTACTCTCTTCCCTTCATCAAACGCGTAAAAAGGAACAAACCAACTACAAAAGAAGCCAGACCAAAGAAGGCAAGAAAAGGATAAGGAATAGCCATTTGTTGAAGAGCATACAGCAAGTAGGTGGGACCCCCAAACACAAGAAAAGCAGCGAGAACCATCAACCCCGCTTTAACGCTTTTCTTTTGCGTCTCCTTCGACGAAAAAAAGAACATCATGACCATCCCTAAAAGCGTCAAACCGACACTGGCCCCAGGAACATATGGACGATCTATGAGCCGCGAGATTATCGTTCTCGGAGAGGCGGCGGGGTCTTGCCGCCATAAAACTATTGATGAGATTACTGTGACGCCTATGCCTATTACGATAAGAATTAACGGTAGAACACGACGCCCAAATTCTTTGGAAATCCGCTTTTCTCTTTCTTTTGTCATGTAACAACCACGTTTTAGCGAGTGAATAGGTTACTGGTTGTTCTTAAGTTTTCCCTTAGAGACCTTTCCCACATCTGTTCCCAGCATCTTCATCAAGAATTTGAACACGGAAAACGCGGCTTCCCTATCGGCTTTGAGGCCTGTTGTCGCGCTTAGCAGGCATGCGCCCTCCAAACCTCGGCTTTTTGCGAGTCCCAGTAGTAGACCGGTGGCGCCCATTATCTTTCCTTCTCCGTAGATTGCGGCGCCCTTTTCCATGATTTCTATGGCGCGTTTTGAAGAGGTGGCGGCTACGTAAACCTCTCCTGCTGGATGTGGCATGGGAACTCCACCCATGGTTACAAGGAATTTGCATCCGTGTTCTTCTACAAAGTCTAAGATTTCGCCGCAGAGTCTGTAGTGTGCTCCTATGTCGTCGATGGAGGGTTGTGCGTCTCCGGTTAGGATGATAAGGTGGGTTTTGCCCGTAGACGAGGCGTAGAATTCGTAGCGGGGTGCGTGGCAGATTCCGTTTTTGTTTACGATGACGTAGTCTGGGAGTGATGGGGAGTAGAGTTCGGTGAAGAGTTTGGCTTGTGCGAATTCGATGAGTAGTCGTGCTGCTATTTTTCCCACGTTTCCGAATCCAGGGAGTCCCTCGACGAGTATTGGTTCTTTTAGTTCTGGGTGGTATAGGTGGCGGAAGTATGTTTTGTGCATTTGGTGTCCTCTGTCATAGACTGGGCGTGATTTGACTATAGGCTTTTCGCATAATCTAGGTGGAGGTAGGTTTTATTCTCTCTGTATCCAGACTCCCCCTATTTTTCTTTGTTATATTCGTAACATTCTTCGGCGCGTTTGCAGTACATGTGGTCTCTGGAAGATAGTAGTCTTTTGGGTGCCATATAGAAAAATTGTTTGGGACCCAAAAGAGAGAAGGCTTTCTTCTGGTTCTCTAGGGTAGGGGGAGGAGGCTATATGTAGTCTCGACATTATTCGTGACACAAAACTGAGAATCTCCGTCGTTGAGATTGTTTAACGTGGTTTTTGACGTTCCCAAGCATTTGTGGTCATTGTCCACTTTTCAGTGGATCCGTATTAGCTATCATTCATATGAAAAGATTTAAGAAACCGTTGCTTCAGAATTGGGGGTGGCGGGGATAGACCGTAGCGAGAGAGACGCGAACTCTCCTAGAAGGGTGGGGTAGCCAGGTGAACCCGCTGGGCTCATAAGCATGAGCGCTGAGAGACCCAGAGATAGCAGCTTGTGCTGAGGCTGCCTCTAACGGTTGTTCAAATCAACCCCCCGCTACCACAATGTTTTAATTAAAGAACTTTGAGCGCGATTGGAGATTTTGTGGTGGAGCTTGTGACGTTATTGCATTTTTCTTGGCAAAAATCTTTAAGTTGGATTAGAGAAATTTATAATATTGTTTAAAAGAGTTTCAATTTCGAAAGGGATGTTGTGGCGTTATGGACAAGGAAACGATTGTACAGAAGGTGAAAAGCGAAAAGATTGAGTTTATCGATCTGATGTTCTCTGACTTGTTTGGTGGTCTGAAAAACGTTACAATTTCGCCTAGAGAATTGCGGGATTGTCTGGACAGTGGAAAGTGGTTTGACGGCTCTTCGATAGAGGGGTTTAGGAGGGTACATGAGAGCGATATGCTGTTGATTCCCGACTTGTCAACCTATATTCTTCTTCCTTGGTTGCGTGACGGGAGGAATGTTGCAAGGTTGATCTGTGACGTTTACGAGCCAGATGAAACTCCGTTTGCTGGAGACCCTCGGCATATTCTTAGGCGTGTTCAGGAGAAAGCGAAGGAAAAAGGATATTTTTACTATGTTGGACCAGAGATCGAGTTCTTTTTGTTTAGGTCGAAGGAGAACAGAACCTATCATGACACGGCGGGATACTTTGATTTCTCTCCACGAGACTTTGCAACCGATATTCGAGCAGTCATGGCGTCTACTCTTGAGAGGTTGGGGATAAACGTTGAGATGACCCATCACGAGGTCGCACCGAGCCAGCATGAGATAGACATAGAGTACTCGGAAGCTTTGAAAATGGCAGACGAAGTTATGGTTCTCAAGCAAACCATCAAGACTGTGGCTAATGACAATGGTCTACATGCGACGTTCATGCCAAAACCCATCTTTGGCATCAACGGAAACGGGATGCACACTCATCAGTCGATTTTTGACAAGAAGGGTGAGAACCTCTTTTACGACAAAAAAGACAAGTACAGATTGTCTCCTCTCGCCTACCACTTCATGGGTGGCCAACTGAAACACATCAGAGAACTCGCAGCCGTGCTGTGTCCCACGGTGAACAGCTACAAGCGTCTTGTGCGCGGATACGAGGCGCCGGTGTACATTTGCTGGGGTCAGAGAAACAGATCAGCTTTGATCAGAGTTCCTAGGTACAGTGAGGGTAGAGAGAAGTCGACAAGGCTTGAGTTGAGGTGTCCGGATCCGGGTTGCAACCCCTATTTGACCTTTGCTGTTATGCTGGCTGCGGGTCTCAAGGGGATTGAAGAAGAGATTGAGTCGCCTGATCCTGTGGAGGAGGATGTGTACGGTTTTGACGACAGCAAACTTGCGAAGTTCTACATTAAAACTTTGCCGGCAAATCTAGGGGAAGCGATAGAGGAGTTCGAGAGGAGTAAGTTGATGAGGGAGACGTTGGGAGAACACGTTTTCAACAAGTATCTTGAAATAAAGAAGACGGAGTGGGAGGAGTTTCAGAGGAGTATCACGGACTGGGAGCTCGACAGATACAAGAACCTATAGAAGTTGTTAATAAAAAGGAGAATAAGGTGAAGTTTTAGTTTTCCTGAGCTATCCGAAGTTATCTCTGCAAACTCTGACTAGCTGAGAAACCGAAGCTTACGTGTGCATAGTTCCTATTTAGAGTATACGAGGTTTATTCATGGAATTTTGTAAGCGCCAATAACGCAAGGACAAAAGTTGCAAATATTCCTATGATGAAGGGGTAAAAGGATGAAGCCTCGTATATGACTCCGCCGATATAGGGAGCTATAAAAGAAGCAAACATAGTAACTGTTTGCGGGACAGATATCCAACGAGCTCTTATGGATTCAGGAGCATGAGGCGCTACAATAGCTGCCATTAAAGACCAGGTTATGTAGGAGCTTCCAGCTAGGAAAAACACAACGATCAAAACCAAAAAATTGTCAACCAACAACAGGAAGGTTAGTGAGACGCAACATAGAAGCATTGAACCCCCAAGCGCGTACGCTTTGTTCCATCGGTCTCCTAACCTACCTAAAAGAATGCCTAAAACTGCTGAACCGAAAAATGAAATTGAACCTAAGATACCTATCTCAAGATCTTCGTAACCGCGAATTTCTCCAAGAAACTGTGGAACAAAAGGTCTGAAAAGCATCAAAACAAACATTAGTAGAGCAAAGAAGACGGATAAAAGCAGAAGCTTTCTCGTCTTCAAAAGCTTGAAAAATGAATAACGTTCCTCCAAAGTTCTTTGCTCATAACCTTTTGCGCGTTGACTAGTGATGAAGAAGAGGCTTAACGCCGCTAAGGCATACAGAGTGAACGCTGAATAAAACACAACTTTCATACCGACAACCCCGGAAAGATAACCACCTAGTGCTGGAGAGAAGATGTAACCAAAAGACCACGCAGCTGAAGTCATAGTGAAAGTTAGAGTTAGTTTACTTTTATCCGCTGCAGTTGTTATATACGCCATGTTTGTAGGTCCACTAAACCAGAAACCCCACAGAATCATTCCAGGCAGCATCTGAAGCCAGTTTTCCGCCATAGAGAAGATTATAGGTGCAGGTACCCACATCATCCATCCGAGAACCATGATTTTTTTGCGGTCGTACCTATCCGCAATCATTCCAGCGATAAGCAATGTGAAGGCAGCAACTAGAAATGCCACGGCATAGAGGATTCCAACTTCCACTGAACTGGCTTTGAGGGTTTCTTTCATGTAATAGGGCAATAGATAAGCGTAAAGGCCGTCTCCAAAAGAACCAAACAGGTTAGAGAGAAAAAGTAGTTTTAAATCTCTGTTTAGCACTTCGAAAGGAAAGCCTAACCTCAAGATTTTCTGATAGCTAGATTTATCCAAGTCCCAAACTCCTAGCCAGTTCTGGATTATGAGGGTTTTAACTATATGATGAAAAACAATTTTTTATGTCTTTGCACGCGCTCTATCAAAAACTAAATATCCACTTTATGCAAACATGATAATAATATATAGAACGCGCATCAGAATTGACCAAGAAAAGGAAGTAGTCTGATGGTCACCTTCTTGGACGTGGTGAAAAGAGCCTTAACCGGAAAACCCTGTTCAGAACGAGATTATGACTTAAAGATCTTTTCAACCAAGCTGAAGGAAAAAGTAAAGGAATACGATATAAAATACGACCCACAAAACCCTGTTCCATCCGACAACAGCCTAGCGGACGACGTGTTTGAAGCTTCCCTCGACTTTTACCGTGAAATAGGCACATACTGCACAGACACAGGAAGAATAATCAAATTTGACGAAAGCGAGATCAAAGAGGCACTAAAGACCGCACCCTCCAAACTACTTTTCGGAGAGGGAGAAGATGCCAAGACGCTGGTTCCCAGAAAACCAGAAAGCAAAATTCCGCCTTGGTGTTTCATCGGGGCTGGCGGCGCAGCCGTATCCTCTGAAGAAATCTTTTTGAAACTGGTTGAGGAGTATGCTTCAATACCACTGGCTAACGCAATAACCACTCCAGCTCTAACGTCAGTCAGCGGAATGAGAATAAGACCCGGAACACCACTAGAGATTCTAGGAGCCATAAGAAACGTGGTTCTCGCCAGAGAAGCGCTGAGAAGAGGTGGAAGACCAGGTTTACCCATCATGAACGCCCTCGCAACTGCGAGTACAGCCGTGGCATTAAACACAGCACTCTATCCCGACTATGGAATGAGAAAAACAGACGGCTACTTCGTATCCACCCTTGCAGAGTTTAAAACAAACTTTGACATCCTCAACAAAGCTTGCGCTCTAAAATCTATAGGGGCTGGAGGAGGTATAGGCGCAGATTTCGGCCCAATATTCGGCGGCTATTGTGGTGGATCTGAAGGCACCGCTGTCGCAGCAGTCGCTGGCCACTTCATGGGAATTCTCGTCTGCCAAGCAGGATGGCACTTACCTTTCCCAATACATATTCGTTACATAGCCAACAGCACCCCGGAGCTACTATGGGTCACAAGCGTTCTTGCCCAAGCGATAAGCAGAAACACTCACCTACTGTCACTGCACCTAAACTACACGGCAGCTGGTCCCTGCACCGAAATGTGCCTGTACGAAATAGCGGCACAGCGTCTAGCTGCCGTTTCATCAGGGATTTCCATAGAGTCCGTAGGAGTAGGAAAGGCGAGGCATGAAGACTATTTGACCCCGATGGAGCCAAGGTTTGCCGCTGAAGTCGCTCACGCGACCGTGGGAATGAAAAGAGAAGACGCCAACGATATAGTCAAAAGCCTCCTACCAAAGTACGTTGATAAGATTGCGGATCCGCCTCTGGGCTCTAAATACCAAGAATGCTGTGACGTTAGAACAGGAAAACCGACTAAAATATGCTTAGAAGTATATAACAAAGTAAAAAAGGAACTAAAAGACTTAGGCTTGGAATTCAAGTATTAGTATAGAGAAAAGCCTCAACGCGCGCATCTTTTATGCCAAGTTTGCTGATAGTGTAGAGAAGGTGTGCAGGCTCATGCAAGCAAACTTTTCATTGCCCCAGAAGATAGCAACTTTTCAGTCGTGGTTTGAAGTTTACAAAGTCTCAGAGGGAACCTTTGCGATTTGCGAGTCAGGACATTGGGATGGGGCAATATCATATTTGATTGAAGGTTGGAACAAAGCTGTTCTACTCGACACAGGAATGGGTTTCGGAGACATCAAAAAAGTCATTGAGCAACTTACTCGCCTAAAGGTTTCCGTAGTGAACTCTCACACTCATTTCGACCACGTAGGAGGCAATCATCAATTCGACGAGATTGCAGTTTTCGACGATAATTTTGAGATAGAGAATTTGGAGCGCGGATATGCTATTGAAGAGTTGAAGGGCGAGCTGAGCAAGGAGCGTCTCTTTAAACCCCTACCAAAAGGGTTCGATCTGAAAACATACAGGATTCTTCCGAGCAAGCCAACCCACCTGCTCAAACACGAGGAATTGATTGATCTGGGAGACAGAAAACTCAAAGTGCTTCACACCCCGGGACACTCTCCCGGCAGCATCTGCCTACTAGACACAAAGAGTAGAGAGTTGTTCACTGGCGACACATTCTATCTAAGTTCTCTCTTAGCCAATCTTCCAGAATCTGACTTCCTCGCTTACTCCCGAACAGCCGACTATCTGGCCTCACTGACACCCTCCATCAGCGTTTTGCGTCCTTCACACGATGATTCAAGGCGCCAGCCTTTTGCCGAAAGCGAATTCTTGGTCAGATTGGAGAAAGCCTGTAAAAACATCAAAGCAGAGAAAGCAAACTTCAGTTCAGGAGTGTGTCCTTACACGGGCGTAAAAATACGAGACTACAGATTTGAAGGATTTTCAATCTGGGTGAAACAGGAAACGGAATGATGAACATTGTCAATGTGCATACCTAATGAGCGCGCGACGTGAAGTAACCGTTACTCCCTGTTTTGTGCCTTAATATCTCTGGGAGGTTCTTTGACGAAGATTAGCAGGAGGGCTAGTGCTGCTAAGCCGAGGAATCCGCTGATAAAGAAGGGAAGCCCCAACCCTTTCACAGTGAAGACGAAAGGCCATGTGCCCCTAAATATTTTGTCCCTGTAAAGCTCGTACACCCACGGTCCCAGAATCGTTCCACCAATCATGCCCCAGCTGAAAAAGGCCTGTAGCCTCCCGAAGAGTTTACCTCTCATCTTCGCTGGCACTAGATCAGCTCTTAACGCACGGGTTGCTGGCATCGCAATGTTGATGCCGAAAGACCTAAAGACCATCACTCCAGCCGCATGGAAAAGGTTAGAGGTGAAAGGCAACACCATGGAGGAAAGGCGGGATGAAAGGCTTCCCAAAGTTATGAGAGGCTTTCTTCCGATTCTGTCAGCCATTCTTCCCGCAATATAGTTGCAGATTATTCCCATAAGTCCAGAGATAGATAGGATCAAACCTATAATCAGAGGAACCGCTTGAAACACGTCTCCAAAGAAGAAAACACTAACCGGTACGATGAAGCCGACGGCGAAACCGTTCGTTAGCGATGTGACGTACAACACTCTCAACGACCTCAACAATGAGCCACCCAGTTTAACATCATCTGCCACAACCTTAACTGAGTGTACTTCGCTTCCCCTCGTCTCCTCCACCCTCCAAGCCACCAAAGCCAACGCGATTATGGATAAAAGGGAGTCAACAAAATACGGGACTCTGTAGCTGTCCTCCAACCTTAGGCTGAGTCCATTCTCAGCGAGAAACTGAACAGACCCTCCGAACAGGGGACCCAAGAACCAGCCTATCATGGACACCGTTAGAAAAAACCCGAGGGCTTCTCCTTTTTTCTCCCTAGGAACCTGATCGACCAGTGAAGCCTCAGCCGCCGGACTGACAGCAGCCGTAGCAACTCCGTTTAATGCCCTTATCACCAAGAGGAAAACCCAGTGCTGAATCAAACCAGTCAATGTTCCAAGGAAGACATCTGCCACTAGCCCTGCTTGAATTAGCTTTTTCCTGCCGATTCTGTCGGAGAGGCTTCCAAACCTTGACGATAGGAGGGCGGTTGTAGCCAGAAAGGTCGCATAGAAAAATCCAACATAAGCAGGCGGTGCGCCTAACGAAGTTGCGTAGTAGGGAAAGTAGGATGCTGGCAACATATAAGCTAAGTTCTCGACTAACGAAGAAAGAGACAGCACTATCACACTTGTCGAGTAAAGCTTTGAGGTTCGCATCAAACATTTC
>JAOUMI010000016.1 GCA_029881555.1 Candidatus Bathyarchaeota archaeon
GGCGGTTGCCAAAAACGTGCAAGAGAAAGTGTTGGACATAATCTTGAAGGAGCAGTCACCGGAAAAAGCCGCAAAGTTCGTGCGCCGATACATTATCGACCTGAGAGCAAAGAAGGTGTCATACCGCGATCTTGTCATATGGAAAACCCTCACCAAACGAATCGAAGAATACGCTATCAGAGCTCCCCACGTTGAAGCGGCGAGGACACTAAAGAAGGAGGGCTGGGACCTGTCGCTAGGCGACAAAATAGGTTACGTCATCATTACCGGTTCCGGTCGTCTATACGAAAAAGCGAAGCCCTACATGTTAGTCTCCTATGATGATGTAGACGTTGAATACTACGTGTCAAAACAAGTTGTGCCTGTTGCATCCAGAATACTAGCCATGTTTGGTATAACCGAAGAAGGGTTGTTGCCCTCTAAAACACCCACTCTCTTCGAGTTTACGGAGGGTTAGTCCGTAATATCTGCGAACGTCAGCAGGCGCATGCGCAACGGCTGTTTTATGGCTTCTGAAACGCGGGCTGCTACAATGTATTGGACGTTCTTTTCATTTGCAATGTCCACGAGTCTCTGGGTTATCACTCCGTCAAAAACCACGGTGTCAACGCCTTCGGTTTGCTGAAGCCTCTCTGCGAGTCCGCTCACGGGCAACTTTTCTATTTGCTTCATCTTTTCATTGAATAACACAGCCTCCAAGGTTCCCTCTAACCCCTTCGCAGTTTCAACGACTTGTTTGGGAACGAGTATCTTCTGTCGTTTCCTAAACCTCTTGCCCTTTATTTTTCCGATGGGAACCCTCTTGTGGAGGGCGGTTGAGATCTGCTTGAAGCTTAACTCCTCCACTTCCTTGCCGCGCGGAGCCCTAGCAACGTACTTGATGTCGGCTACCTGAAGGAGCTCCTTGAGTATGAGGTCTCCACCTCGGTCTCCGTCAAGGAGTGCCGTAACCTCTTTTTCTCGGCACAATTTTATGATAGTTTCCGGGATTTTGGCACCATCAACCGCGATGACGTTATCTATTCCGTTCCTCGACAGGTTTATCACGTCGGCTCTTCCCTCAACGAGGATTATTTCCTTAGTACCTTCAATGTTTGGTCCAGCGGGTAATCCTTCTGGCCCATATTTTTCAACTTTGACCGCCCTCAAAATCTCTGAAACTTCCCTGAAGATTTCCTCTGTGCTGGGAAGAGTTTCAATGGTCCATTCTTGAAGGATTTTCTTTGCTCTATCTATTATCGCCCTCCTCCTCGCGTCACGTACGTCTTCGACTTTCTCTAAGGTGACTACGGCTGAACAAGGTCCGACCCTGTTTATGCTCTCGAGGCTTGCTGCGATTATGGAGGTGGAGACCCTGTCGAGGCTTGTTGGAATAGATATTTTGCCTATTGTTTTGTCCTTTTCTGACTTCAGTTCGATTTCTATTCTTCCTATTCTTCCCGATTTCTGGAGTTCTCGAAGGTCGAGTTCAGAGCCAAACAATCCTTCTGTTTGACCAAAAACCGCTCCGATAACGTCAGGTTTTTCGACAACTCCCTCCACTTCGAATTTGGCACGGATAACGTACTTTACCGTGACCGTTTGCGATGAACCCATTAATTTTCACCTCTACCACAGATTTAACCTCATTACATTTATGAGATGCTCTTAAGGCTTTAACTGGCTTGTACCTCTTATATTTTACTACTCTACCCTCCACATTTTTTCCTCAGCGTTTCCAAGTAGGTTGCTAAACCTTCAATGTCTTTCACGTCCCGTCCCACGAGACCCAGGAGTTCCCTCCAAAAGAGCGCGTTGGGCTTTATCCTCATTCTTTCAAGGTGTTGCTTCAGGCGTTTAGTCCACTCCCTGCCACGCTTGTCGAAGTCCATTAGAAGGACAACTTCCCGCTTTCCTGTTCTCTCCACCTCGCTGAGAACATCAAGGAGGGACTTCCCCGAGGTTTTGGCTGAGATTATGTCGCCCCCTATGTTTAGGCTCTGCAGGGCGTTGATGTCGTTTTTCCCCTCTACAATTATTGGGATTCCCTTAGCTGATTCTTTTTCAAGTCTCTCCAGAAGTTGCAGGATTTTTTCGGTTTTTTTCTCTAGTTTAGTTGACAAAAACCCTTACCTTGTGATCTCTATTTCCATCATCTTCTTCAAAGTTTGCGGACGCCTACGGAAGTGTTCTCTGACCGGTTTCAGAATTTCCGCGAGGGCTTCTGCGACACCATTCTTCAAATCAAGCGGGTGAAGCTTTCCCTCTAGATAAGCCTTCTCCGCCTCCGCATAAGTTTCGTATCTTTCTGGACCACCATACTCGGACGGTCGCGGGATATCTAGACTTTCCCTCTCCGCGAATATCACGTACTTGACCAGTTCAAGCACGGGGTTTCCCCTAACCTGCTTAGGTGGGCAGTAGGCCGCCCTCACCTTAGCTTCAATATCATCCGGTGTGTCGTGTATGAATATGCAGGTTTGGGGTACGCTCTTGCTCATTTTTGAGCTTATCTGCAGGTTTATGTTGGTATCTTCGTCAAACCGCTTTTCCAGCTTTTCAGGTTCCTGTAGTCCCATGAGGAGGTGGGTGTGAATGG
Organism: Candidatus Bathyarchaeota archaeon; assembly: GCA_029881555.1. Classification (GTDB taxonomy): domain Archaea; phylum Thermoproteota; class Bathyarchaeia; order Bathyarchaeales; family Bathyarchaeaceae. Next base: position 2,579 of record JAOUMI010000016.1, read on the forward strand.
ACACTGGTTTTTTCCAGTGCAGTTTTTCGGCGATGTCCCTCGCCAGCATGTGGGCTTTCCTTTGGTCCATGCCCGCGCAGGCTACGTCGAGGTTCATGTGGAAGATATCGGCTGCTTGCATGCAGGGGTAGTAGACCCAAGCTGTTTCCATGTCGGTTAAGTCGGTTTCTCGACCCATAATTGGAAGCGCGCGCCACGTTCTTTGCAGAGAGGAGTTCTTCGCTATGCGAATTACTCTCTCCCAGTATTCTATGTCTTTGGCTATGTCGGAAGCCCAAACGTACCCCACGCTGTCCGGATTTACGCCAAGTGCAGTAAAGCACTCCTTGAAATACTCGCCGCAGGTGCGAATGTTTTCCATGTTGCCTCCTAGCTTGTTGTTTATCCAAGAGTGCCAGTCGGCGAGAAAAATGATGAAATCGAAGCCAGCTTTCACCATATCCTTAATCTTGTAGCCACAGAAGCCAATCCCGATGTGCATGAGACCGCTGGATTCGAATCCCCAGTACGCTTTGGGCTTAGCTTCGGTCTCCAACAGCACACGTAATTCTTGGAGAGTTACGGTCTCCTCTGTGTTTCTCGTAACTAAGGTCAGTCTCTGCTCTAGGTCCAAGCCTTATCGCCTCTTAGTTTTTCGATGTCTCTTAACTTAAAAGTTCTTGTCGCGGGCGCTGTGTCCCACGTAACTAACACTCAGCCTCACAGTTGGAGCCTCACGCTCCTCTCAGCGGAGCTCTCTCTGACGCGGGTTATTAGCGCGCCCGCGCCCACCTGTCCCATGCCTGGGTAAACCCTTCGTCAAGGGTAGGTGAAATCACCAGCCTCTGTTGGGTCCGTCTGCATGGGCCCTTTTAGTAGGTTCCGGTGGGATTCGCCCTTGCTCGTTTCATCGCCACTATTAAGAACAAGAGTGGATGGAGATAAGTCTTCCGAGATGTTTGAGTTTATTGTGCCGTCTGAGTAGGTTGCTGTTACGTTATTTATGTTGCACTAGGCGCAACAAATAAATAAACTAAACAAAGCTTAAAGTAAGCTCCCTTCTGACGGATCAGAGAAGCTTACTGCGGCGCTTCTCCATATACTTCACGCTAAGCCGGGAGCAAGACACCGCTCGAATAAAGCCTTGAAGCTACCTCCTTCAACCACCGTAACCTGCGTCTAAAAAACCCACTTAAACCGCCTCAAACCAAAAATACCTTTGAGGCGTTCTCCATTTAAATCGAAATTACTTCAAAATCAAAAATGCAATATTGCGAAAAACAGCAACATCTTCGCTCTTTGCACCCACAGGATCCAGCGCGTGAACAAAAAATAGCGAAGGAATTAGGGAAAAGGTGGCTGAAAAGATGGATCATCGGTGAGCGCCAACCGGCTTCGTACTGGACGCCTTGGAGGCCGAGGAACGGAGATGACTCCGGCATGACTAACCCTAGAATCACGGCTCCCAAAACCTTTAGAGGCTCGAAAAGAAGCTTGTAGGGATCGTCTCGAGACAGGACATAATTCGGGGATTCTATCTTCAAGTATGAGCTACGCTTTGAGCGCTACTCATGATCGCAACGTTGATATGCATGTTTTCTTATAGTGCACATAAATATGTTTATGCTGATCTTCATATTTGCTATTCGTAAGAGATAAGGAAATAATTTCGAGAGTTAGATTCAAACGTGACGAAGTAGTTCTCTGTGTTTATCTTAATCGTCTTAATTTTTCTATCCTAGTCTCTATTGATGGATGTGGTAGTCCCCATCCGATGATGCGGGGGTACTTCGTTGGAATTAGGTTTAGTTCGCCGATCCTCTGTAATGCAGAAATCATCGGCTCAGGGTTGCCCAAGGCTTTGGCAGACAGCGCATCAGCTTCGAGTTCAAGCCTTCTGCGGAGGGGAGTGATGGCGATGTTTACAGTTAGAAGGAAAATGATGCTAGCAATTGCGATGATAAGACTTATGTGGTTGGCACGGATTACCCAAGAGTAAAGCAATAAGTTCATGCTAATTAGCCCAAAAGGCAATGTAAACAGTAGGTTCTTCAGCAGATGCCTCTTCTTCGCGTGGGCCAGCTCATGGGCAATGACGGCTTCCACTTGCACAGGTGTGAAGTTTTCAATCAAATAGTCGGAGATGTAAATGGAGAACTTTCTGGGACCGACTTGAAGAGCGTTAGCAACCTTGAGTTTCTTCCGTGAAAGCATAATCATCCTTTCCACCTTTACATCCATTTTCTGAGCGATGCCAAGAATTTTGTCAACTAACTTGGGATCTTCCAGCTCCAAGCCCTTGGAGCGGATGCGAAACATTCGTGGGAATAAAGTAAAAGACGCGTAGAGCAGGAGGATGACAGTCGCATTCATATAGACGAAGACCATTGTGCCAACGGCATAAGTTAGAACAGTCCGCCAAGTTAACCCTGTGATAACGAAAAGTAGCATAATGGCATAGACGGGAAGAGCTACAATCAAGTATTCCCTTCGAGAGCTTGTAATCCCCTTATACTTTCGATCTATGCGGTATTCAAGCAGTGCCAGAAAAAGAAACGCCGTGGTCGCTGACAGAAGAGAGACGGCGAATCCCAAAAGAGGATTAAGTGTCCATGCCGAATATGATACCCCCAAACAGATTCCTATAAACAAGGCTAGCACGTAACCTAATCGCGTCAAGGTTCTGAAGTACCTTTCAGCTCTCTTCTCATTCTCAAGCTTACCGTTCATCGAAACACGCCCATGAACTACTAGTATACTAATTTCTAGTTTTTAACTTGGCTCCGCAGTTTTTGCAGTGATTGGTGGTTGAAAGGTTGAGCCAACCACACTTTGGGCATTTTAAATAGGCATTGGGAAGAAACCTCGCGGCTGCGGGCGGAGTAAGCTTGTAGCGCTGTTTTATGTTACTCATTAGCTGTTCCCAGATTGCCTCGCTGTACCTATCGTCAACGAAACACTCGATGAGCCCCTGTGAGATTAGGAAGATCTCCTTGGCGTCAAACAGCTCCATGTAGGGGACGGCTGCCATCCCCAAGAGCACTCCCCCGGCGCATGGTTGTAGATGGACTTCTATGCCCACTCTTTGCCCCCTCCTCATCCACTTGCCGAAGGGCACAAAATGGTGCCACACCCACGCTTCAAGCTTGCTCCGTGTGACCGCCTTTATCACCAACTCGTCGTCTCTACGAGTTTTTTAACTGGCCAACCTAGGTTTTCCATCATAAGCTCTATCCAAGAGCAGAATTCTTGAACCGTAGTGTTTTGGACGATGAAAGTTCCAGAAGCCATATGATCATCATTACAATTATTTCGAAATTTAAAAATCTATTTTCTTTCTTCATAGTCACTGCACACGCCCGCCCTTTGCCTAACCACTTTCTTCTAGTTTCTCATAAGCATGCACGCCTAAGGCTTAGCTGACGGATCGAATTAAGCCAGATAGGTTACTGGCAACTTTACAAGGGTCGCTCACGTCTTTTAACGAAACTCTTGGTCCCACGAAACCACGTCTCATGAACGGGTATGGAAGCGCATACGGAGTTCTCACGCCTGGACTCATAGGACTGACCGATCCATAATTAAGAAGCCTCGCTAGCGGGCCCTGATTAACCACGATGTCAGTGACCTCTCGGTGGGCGACTTCCCTCACCGTGATACCTATAAACTTTCTAAGGACCAAGATTCTTTTGTTGGTTACCACGTAAAGGTGCCCTTTAACATAGAAATACCCGATTAACAGCACTATAGCCAGTATGCCGCCGCCAACAACCAGTATGATGCAAAGACCAGTGATGACCCACACCTCTTCGGGAAGTGGGATATACCTTGATATGAAGCGTACTACAGTGCTACCGATAATCCAGATAAAAAATGCGAAACCTGCAAATAAAGATGAAATGATAGATGGATAACGTCTTTTCAAAATAACTGCGATCTTTTCATCTGGACGCAACGATATCTGCTCGGGAATAGACTTTCCTAAGCCCTCACTCATCTTTACTTTTAAGCCTCCGGTAGCGCCAACAATTTGGTGATGCCGTCTCTAACTTCATAGGGATTCCGCAAGCCGCTGAGGGAAAGGATTGCCAACCCAAAAGGCATCGTTACTCCAGCCGTCATGGGAGAAATGCTGCCGTAGTTGAATATTCTGCCAAACGGGCCTTGACTAACTATGATGTCTGTAATTTTATCACACGCAACTGATCTTATTATGATGCCTATGAATTTCCTGAACATGATAATTCTGTGATTTGTGATTATATAGCGATGTCCCTTGGCGTAGAAGTAGCCCAGTCCATATAAGAGGAGTGGAAGGCAAATAAAGCAAAACAAGGAAAACAAGTAGAGGGAGTATATGATATCTGCGGGGATAGAGGGTCCAACTCCAACCCAGATTATTGAAAGAACTATTGCAAGAACTGTCAGGCCAATGGTCACTATGACCGCAAAAGATACGTAAACCCTCCCCAACACTATCAGAACCTTCTCATTAGGCGCTAAGGTGACCTCCTTTGGCACAGACAATCCTCATCACTCACTCAATTTGATAACGGCCTATTAACTATATAAAACACCCACTGTACCTTTAACGTCTTTCTCACCTTACCCATAACTCAATGGTGAGCCTTTTCAAATTTCTTTGAGGTCTATTTCAAAGGCGCCCACCGGGTTTTCAAGTTCAAAGTTGTTGATGACTTCTGGATGGATTTCTCCAAGGACGCCAACTTTCCTGCGTTTGACATAGATAGCTGCTACTCTTCCCTGTAGAAAGCTTGGGTGCCTCGTCGCTTTCACATCCCAGCGTTTTACGCCGAGGTTAGCGAGTAACGCCTCTGCAATGGACTTTATTTCGGTGAAGTTGGCGGTTGAGTGGGAGGAGACACCGGCTGTATGCAATCGCCGTTCACTGCGGGTTTCGGTTTTCCTATTGATTCTTATCACGTCGGAAACTTCGAAGAGTCGTTGAGGATAGCTTTCATGCTTGTTATCCATCAGATTCTTCATTAGACTGGGTAGCAAGTTCTCCCTGGCTATAGAGTATTCTGTGGAGACGGGGTTCGCCAGCTTAATCATCCCTCCGCCGACTTTCTGTCGCATATTCTCGTAATGGGCGACTCTGTTGGTGAGAATGAAGTTCTTAACTTCCGTGAATCCCAGTCCGATCATCACTTGTCGGGCGCGATTCGCCTTCTTGCTTGTGGTGTGTTGTTTGCCTGTTGTCATTGTCGCCAGCCTAGTTGGTTTCATTCTGAAGTAGCCGTAGCCAATAGCAACCTCTTCAACCAAGTCAATTTCATGCATAATGTCAATTCGGTACGCAGGAATTGAAACCTCCAAAACGCCTTTGCTTATCTTTTTTGCGTCAAGTCTAGACTTTCTGAGGCTTTGTATAACCTTAGATTCTGAAAGCTTGAGACCTAGCAATCTATTGGCGTAATCTGTTCTCAACCTCATTCGTTGAGGTGTCAGATCCGGCGAAACAACTGTGCGATCTGGATAATTGACATTGACACTTTCAAGGGATGCACCCATATCTGCTAGGGCAGTGACCAAAACATTCAAGCTTCTTGCAATCGCTTTGTAGTCGGTACCAGTCACATCGATGAACAAGTTCTTTGTCCAGCTGTCTACCCGTGTCAGCTCCCCGTTTATGATTGGCGGAAAAGAGAGAACCTGTTCCTTGCTGTCTATGATTAACGGATACTTTGGAGCCCAGTCTACGAGGTGGCGGTACCCAACACCCTTTTCATGTCTCTCCAAAATCTCTTGCAGACTCATTTCTTCCGTTTTGTCTAGGGGAACAAACCTCACGGCGTTTGGCTCACGGGCTACGTAGCTGAATGGCTGTTGAACAACATCCATGTTGTGCACGCCTATGGAAACCTTCCTTCTGTCTCTGCCCACACCCCAGTGTAGGTCTTCCTGTATCTCCATAAGCTCTCGCACCGAATCGTAATCCAAACTTATGTTGCGTATTACTGCGGCCAAAACGTAGGGTCTCACCTCTGAAACGCTTGGGTCCACGTTCAGAGCGGCTTTTCCTTCTTTCATTTCGTATTCGGGCAGTCCAGTTTTCCATCCTCTGAGCCCGCTGTAACCTCGTGCGATTCCGGCGTGGCTTGAAAAGTCAACGCGGTTTGGGTTGAATTCAACTTTTACATAGTCTGGTCCAACTTCTTCTATGTCTAATCCCATCCAAGGAAGCCATTTAGCCATCTCCTCTACGGTGATGGAACGGCCGATGGATGAGGAGAAGCGGTCTCTGAAGAGGGTGATCACCGGCATATCGGGGTCCTCCTGATCCAGCCTAAATCGTTTTTGTACAGGAATCGCATGTCGTCTACGCCTAGTTTTAGCATTATCAGGCGTTCTAGTCCTCCTCCCCAAGCCAGCACCGGATGCTTTATGCCGAGGGGCTCCACAACCTCTGGTCGAAATATGCCCATTCCGCAGAGTTCCATCCAAGCTTTGAGTTCCGGAACGTAAACTGTGGATTGGGCCGACGGCTCCGTGTAGGGGAAGTAGCTTGGCCAAAACTGAACTTTTCTCAACCCGAGTTTGAGGTAAAACTCCTTCAGGGTTCCCATCAGATCCCGCAGTGTCACGTTTCTGTCCATGACTATCCCCTCGATCTGATGAAACTCTGCTAGGCGTTTGTAATCCACCTTCTCGTTGCGATACACACGATCCACCGAGAACACCTTGACTGGAGGCTCCTTGTGCTCAGCGAGGTGACGAATCGTCACCGAGGTCGTATGTGTACGCAGTATGAGCCTCTTTGCCTCGTCATGGCTCCACGAGTACTCCCAGCCCCTTGACCCTGTTTTCCAGCCGTCTTCGTGAGTTTTAGCCACGGCATTCACAATGTTTCTGCTGGGTAATCGTCCCTCTCTTGGGTGTGCGAGGTAAAAGGTGTCTTGCATCTCTCTCGCGGGGTGGTCTTGGGGCTGGAAAAGGGCGTCAAAGTTCCAGAAGGCGGTTTCAACGATTGGGCCTCGAATTTCCGTGAAGCCCATCTCTAGGAAAATTTCTCTAACTCTCTGAATTATCTGCTGCACTGGGTGGATTTTTCCGGGATAGACAACTGGACCCGGCGCTGTCACGTCAAAACGTCTGAGTTTTACCTTGCGCCACCTTCCTGTGTGGATGAGTTCCGGAGTTAACTGGCTGACTTCCTTGGCCATTTCAATTCCCTGCTCAACCAGTTTCCAGCCGTCTTCGGTTAACTCCAGTTCTCTGAGGGTTTTTTCATCCACTCTTACGAGTTTTCTTTTTCTCAAAACGGGAACCGAGTCTTGCAGTTGCTTGTCTAACTTCTCAACAATTAGTGAACCTTTCTCATCTAAGAGGGACAAGAGTTTTTCGTCGACTCCTATCGGTGGCTCTTCCTGTGTCTTTAGCACGCGTTTCTTTTTCTCTATGGTGGCCCAGCCCTTACGGTGTAGCCATCCCAAAGCTATGGTTAGAAACCTCTTTTCCAGAGTTGACTCCTTAACCGCTTCTTCAATCGAGGCCTCTCCACCCAGCTTCAATAGTCCACGGATCAAGCGTCTTTCTGGAAGGTTCTCCTTTGCGTGGTGTTTTCCTTCCTCGTTCAGCTTGATCACGGTCTGCTTTTGCTCGTGGATTCGTGTCAGTTTTCTTGTTGTGAGAGATAGGGCGGCTCGCATGACTGCGGCGTGGGCTAAGCCGCTGGCTTCGACGATCTGATTGACGGGCGCTTTTCCTCCGAGCTTTTGCAGCGCGAGCAGGGTTTTCTGTTCGTGTTCTCGAAGTTCAACCACCGTGTTTTCCTCCAAAATCTGCTGGCTCTAACTTTGCTGTTATAGGATAAAGTAGTTTACTGCTATGATAAAAACTCTTCAATGATTTTAGCTGGGGACGCCCTTGACTAGTTAAGAGTGAAACTGGGAGCGGATTGGCGGAAATTGGCGGGACATCCCTTCACCCAAAAATGGGTAAAGATAAAGGTTATTTATAGTTTGTCTCGTCTTTAAATGGGAACATTGTCTGAAAAGAATCGATTACGAACGGTGTTGAGCTATGGCTGAAGAAGAGGAAGAAATGATCGTTACGCCGTGGGAGGTTTCTGGCAGGATCGACTATAACAAACTGATACAGAAGTTCGGCACCCAACCCCTCACGGAAGAACTCCTGGAGAGACTGAGAAAACACACTGGAAAGCTACACCCACAACTCCAAAGAAAACTGTTCTTCTCCCACAGAGACCTAGACCGGATCCTAGATCAGTACGAAGCAGGACAAAAGTTTGTTTTGTACACGGGTAGGGGGCCCTCAGGACCCGTCCATCTCGGACACGTTGTTCCCTGGATATTCACGAAGCACCTTCAAGACGTTTTTGACGCAAAACTGTATTTCCAAATGACCGACGACGAGAAGTTTCTCCTGCACCCCGAGTTCACTGTTGAAAAGTCGCTCAGCCTTATGTACGACAACTCGCTGGACGTTATCGCCATGGGTTTCGACCCTAAGAAAACCATTATTATTTCTGACTTCAAGAACATCAATGTTCTCTACGATATAGCGATACGAGTGGCTAAGCACGTGACTTTTTCCACTGTGAAAGCAGTCTTCGGCTTCGAGGGCAGCTCCAACATAGGGATCATATTCTTTCCAGCCCTTCAAGCTGCCCCCTGCTTTGTAGAGTCAGATCTGACTGGAAAAAACGTGCCTTGCCTGATACCTGCGGCGATCGATCAAGACCCCTACTGGAGGGTCACTCGGGACATAGCTCCGAAGCTCGGCTACTATAAGCCAGCTCAAATCCACTGTAGATTCCTTCCCGGTTTGGGGAAGGGTGGAAAGATGTCTGCTTCCCTACCGGAAACCTGCATATTCAC
>JAOUMI010000113.1 GCA_029881555.1 Candidatus Bathyarchaeota archaeon
CTGATAAAGCCTAAAACCATAGTGCTTTTCCGCTTGTTCTCGAGGCATCCAAGAAGTTTCAACAGGAATGTTTCGTATCACCGCTTGGTTCACAAGCTTTTCAATCTTGTGAATTTCCTCTGTCGTCAGTCGTTTGAAGTGGGAGATGTCCAATCGGGATCTCTCAGCGCCCTTTTGGGCGCCTGACTGCCAAACGTGTTCCCCTAACACTCGTCTAGCCGCGCCCATAATGACGTGGGTGGCTGTGTGATGCTTCATGAAACTAGTTCTTCGGTCCCAATCGATGATTCCTTTTACTTTGTCTCCCTCTCGAGGAACAGGACCCTTCACAACATGAACGATGACGTTTCCAACCTTTTGAACATCCACAACCTCTGATCGTTTTTTATCAAACTTTAAGTAGCCGTGATCGGCTGGTTGCCCTCCTCCCTCTGGATAGAACGCCGTTTTCTCCAGTATCACATGCTGATCGTTTTGGACTCGGAGAACCCGTGCTTCGAATTCGGAGAGGTATGGGTCTTCGTAGTAGAGCATCCCTGTCTCAGGGAGGCCTGAAACCCCGGTTTCCAGTTTCCCCATTTTCTCTTCCTCCCGTGGTGGGGGCGCCTGAACGTGTCTCTCAGCAACCATCGTGTAGAAGTTTTCAGGAACACTCACCTCGACCCCTTCTGTTTCAGCGGTTTCCTGAACCACTTCAGGTGGAAGCCCGTGAGAGTCGTAGAGTTCGGTCAACGTTTCCAACGGAACCTCAGAAACCCCTTTCGCCTTTAGCCCTTGGGCAATTCTTCTTACAAGAGAACGTCCCCTTTTGAGAGTTTGTTCAAACTTGTCCCGCTCCGCCGAGAGAATTTCCAATATCTCGTCTCGCATGTCCTTTAGGCGCGGGAAATCTTTAGACCAAGAGGAAATCTGTAGGTCAATAATGTCAAGCAATTTCTCCTCGATGGCGAGAGTCCTTAGCAGTCGGTAGGTCCGGCGGAGCATAAGCCTGGTCAGGTATCCCTCGCGCACGTTGGAGGGGACAACCCCCTCGGCGAGCATGAACGACAGGCACTTGGTGTGATCCACCACCGCAAAGGCGTTTTCAACCGGAAGAAGCCTTTTCTCAAGCTCTTCCACGCTCATTCCGACGTGTTCAGCCACCCTTTTCCGAGCCTCCCTCCGATCAGCGTTTTCTCTCAAGCTCATCAAGCCGGAAAGCTCCGCCACCCTCGCAAGCATTCGGTTGTCGATTCTGCTTATTCCCGCCATCTTGAAGACCTCGTCCAAAACTGAACCGTACACCGCATGGAAGCAGCTCACGGATCCCTGTGAGAGCCACGTGTACCGTTCGATTCCGTATCCCGTGTCAACTGTTCGTATGGGCAACTCGATGAACTCGTTGTTGACTACCTTGAACTTCATGAACACCAGTGTGGCGAGTTCCAGTCCTCGAATGACGGTTTCAAGGTCTGGTCCCGCGTTTCCACCGCCCGACCAAACGTCCTCTTTGTAGATGACTTCTTCTGATTTTATTCCAAGCTCTTTTGTGACAAACTCGTGGTGGTATCGCACAGTTTGGTCTTTCCAGTAGACTTGTTTGTTGGGATAGTTGAAGGCGTGGTGACCCCCCATCTCAAATATGGTCAGGTGTCGACCGAAGGTGGGTCCGGTGTTGTCTACGTCTACAAGCCGGATGCAGGGCTGGCTTATGACGAGGGGGTTAGCTGGAGGGGGAGCTATCCCGTTCGTAACGTAGGGTTGAAAGTCGATGATGCTAGCATGGGTGAGATAGAGGTCGTCCCTCCACCTGGCCACAACCGGATAAGGCTTGATTCTCTCGTGCCCCCGCTTTTCAAAGAAGGACAGAAATGCCTCCCTCATCTCTTTGACATTGTAGTGTTTGCGCGTTGGCGGATTATCAATAAAAGTGTAGGGTGCACAACCTTTCGGGGTCAATTCTCCACAAGTTTTTCGATCCGGGTTCTGCGTCCAGAAGTACTCCTTACAAGTCGGACATAACTTTCGAACGTACCCGTACTCGTCGAAGAAGGGAACATGATACTCATCTTGTGGAAAGCGCCTCAACCCTCATCCTCCATCAAGAAGGAAATAATGCGCTTTAAAGATAGCTGAAACAGGTTAAGAAATCTTCTCTATAAAGCCAGCGCAAAAGGAAGGGTTGAATCATCCGAATAGGGCTCCGAGCCCCTCAATTGCGGCCTCTTCTTTCTCTTTCTCCTCTTCTTCCTTCTTTTTCTTCGCTTCTGCCGGTTTCTCCTCTGGAGCTGGTGTCGGAGCGGCTGCTGGCGCTGGAGCAGCCGTCATGAATGCTGGTGGAGACTTGATCGCCTCTTCGATGTCAACCTCGGCTAAAGAAGCCACGAGAGCCTTCACCCGAATAGGATCCGCGTTTATGCCCGCGGCGGTCAGCACCTTGGTCAGGTTCTTTTCGTCGATGGGTTTTCCGGCCTTGTGAAGGAGTATTGCAGCATGTACGTATTCCATCAGGCTTTCACCACGCTTTCATTCTCTTTAGTCAGTCTCATACTTAAACTTAACTTTACCTACGACTCTTAACAGGAAAGAGTTGAAAAGAAGTTCAAATCAAGCTTCTTTTTTGAAAACATTCAAAACACTATAACACGATATCTCGCATACTCTATCCAACAATTCAATTCTCCCACGTGCGCATCGTGCACACTCTGATGTACTTGGCTGGGACACACTGGCATAGATATACCTTGTCCGTAACCTTGTAGAATTTCATCCCATTGATCCTCGCCTTAAGCACGTCAATTGCGAGAATCACAGGAGTCCCTGTTCTTCGTTTTCCAACTTCAAAAGCGCTGTCCTTGGTCGGTGACAAGTGAACCCACTTACGTTTCATCGGTTTCAGTCCCGTTTTCATGATCCCGCAGGCAGCTTGAAGTGTCGTCCCGTGATAAAGGACCATCACATTCTTGTCTTCTCTGAGATTCACGTTCACATCAATTGTA
>JAOUMI010000114.1 GCA_029881555.1 Candidatus Bathyarchaeota archaeon
TCTTTACATCCTTTATACATCTGGAACAACGGGCAAGCCAAAGGGTATAGTACACAGCACAGGAGGCTACATGGTGTTCAACCACTCAGCATACAAGTGGGCCTTTGACATAAGAGACGAGTCCGTTTATTGGTGCACAGCAGACATAGGTTGGGTAACAGGACACAGCTCAATAGTCTACGCACCCCTAAGTCACGCGGCAACCATAGTCCTTTACGAAGGAGTACCAGACTACCCAAAGCCTGATAGATGGTGGGAAATAATGGACAAGTACGGTGTGACCATCTTCTACACCTCCCCAACCGCCATCAGAATGCTCATGAGATACGGAGAAGAGTGGCCCAAAAAGTATTCTTTCTCAAGCTTGGAGACGCTGGGCACCGTCGGAGAGCCTATAAACCCCGAGGCTTGGGCGTGGTACTACAGGAACATAGGCAGGGAAAGATGTCCGATAGTAGATACGTGGTGGCAGACTGAGACAGGAGGATTTATGATTTCCCCGGCCCCGGGAATAGAGCTCGTTCCTCTCAAGCCAGGTTCAGCAACTTTACCGTTGCCCGGCATCGAGGCGGAAGTGGTTGACGAAAACGGCAAACCCGCTCCAACAGGCGTCAAAGGTCATCTCGTAATAAAGAAACCATGGCCAGGGATGCTCATGACACTTTATCAAGACCCCAAAAGGTACAAGGAGGCCTATTGGTCAAAGTTTCTTGGCGTATACTATACAGGAGACTACGCCATAAGGGACGCCGATGGCTACTTCTGGTTGTTGGGGCGTGCTGATGAGGTGCTGAAGGTGGCTGGGCACAGAATAGGAACTATGGAGCTAGAGAGCGCAGCAGTATCCCATCCAGCTGTGAGCGAGGCCGCGGCCGTAAGTAAACCCCACGAGGTCAAAGGCGAGAGCATAATCATTTTTGCTATACTACGAGAGGACTATGAGCCCACCGACAAATTGAAGAAGGAGCTGAGAGAACACGTGCGCAAAGTCATAGGACCCGTAGCCACCCCACAAGAAATATACTTCGTGAACAGCCTTCCCAAGACTAGAAGCGGCAAAATCATGAGGAGGGTCTTAAAGTCGGTTTTAATGGGTATGCCCATTGGGGATGTGTCCACGCTTGAGGATAAGTCGTCCGTAGAGGAGGTCAAGAAAGCTTACGAAGAGTTGAAGAAGCTGATAGACGCTAGGACTTAAGATTTCCACAGGGATTCATTGGTGTGGAGTGTTTATTGTTGAAGAAGTTTTTTAGGCTCGAGTCGGTTGTGGCAGCACGGGAACACGGACAGTACCTCTAACCGTAACCTTTTGGTCACGAGGTGGATTATGTAGTAAGACAGAAGACTTAATATACTACTAATACATATTGTATATACGGAGAGCGCGTAAACACTTGGAGGTTGTCTGCGTGAAACCCCACGAACCCGATACAGTTTGTCCCAACCCGAAATGCGGAAAGATGTTCGAAGAGCCCCTTCTGTTAAGCAATCTGTCGAAGAAACCCACAGAGCAGTATTACGTCTGTCCCCACTGCATAATCAAACTGGACAATCTTCCCTTGCAAGATGAGGAAAAGTCAAGCCCGGTCCCCGTCGAGCCCCCTCAAAGACTGGAAAAAACAGAATCTCCATCGTGCATCCATCATGTTGGATATCTAAAAACCCTTCCAAAGGGCGACTCAATCCCTGATGATTGTCTAACTTGCACCGAACTACTGGCATGCATGTTCAAAAAGTGACGGGGCTTAGTACGCTTTCATGAGGTACACAATCTGCATGAGTAAACTATCGCGACGGGTGCTCGTCTCTACCTAGCCGTATCGAGCTACAAAGCTTCGCGTTCACTAACCCAACGCGATTTGGTTACACCCTCTTTGTCGATCACGTACTCCTTTTTGAATATTAGAGCTTTCGCCTTGTATCGCTCCACCGCCTCCTCCAGAACTGGAAAAACGTTCTGTCGGTGAGTTCCAGCCACCACCACGTAAACCAGATCCTCCCCCACATCAAAATCTCCAACAAAATGATGAATCTGCACATCGATCACGCCCTCCCTTTTCCGAAGGTCCTCACAGATTTTTTCAAGAACCTCGTTAGCCTTCTCCTCAAAAGCCTCCAACTCCAAACTTTTCACAGTTTCACCACCCGAAGTTTCGCCACGAACCACCCCGACGAAAACCCCTAACGCACCTACCTTGTGAAAATTCGGTTTGTCCCTAACCGAACTCAGCAAGTTATGGAGGGAAAACGTTCCCTTTTCATGAATACCAGCGCCATCAACCACGCGAATCACCGTTTAAAGGTTTTGTGATCGCCCATATAAGATGCGCTGCGAGACGCGTCACGTAAGGGTCATTAGCGTTCATTTCTTCACGTAAGTTCTCATGTCCTCAAGCGCTGCAGAGGGAACAGGCAAGTCCTTCATAGTCACAAGGCCAGGCTCTGCGTTTATCACCTTTGGAATAGAGTTGACGACGATAGCCACGGTTGCAAGGTCGCCATGTACACCCGGCGACATCTTCAAATGGATGCTTGGCACTCCCTTAATGATGATTGAGTCGTATTCCTCCTCTGCACCTACATAGGCTTGAAGGTCAAGCGTTATTGCATCCGTTTCTTTTCTTATGCCCCGTGCTAGCTGCCTTAAACCAGCCACCTGACCTGGCTTCACTTCAATAGCTTTGGTTTCCACCTCTATCTTGTCTAGTTTCCATCCTAATGCGCCAGCTATCATTGAAATAGATTGTTCAAGCCCAACGTGTCCGGTTATGGCTTTCCTCTCCATTTTCTCCTTGAACTCGTCAACTGTTAGTCCGACTCCTATCTTTTTCTGGAATGAAGCCCTGCGCGTGGCTGCATTTATCATCCTGACCATCTTGATTGTTTCAACCTTCTGACACACACCCGTGAGAGCAATGATCAGCGTGTCCATTAGAAAGCCCGGGTTTATGCCAGTTCCCAAAACGGTTACCCCAT
>JAOUMI010000115.1 GCA_029881555.1 Candidatus Bathyarchaeota archaeon
AATCTTCTTAGCGTTCGGATGCTTCTTAGGGTCTCTAGTGAACACGCCATCTACATCCGTAGCCTTCACCAACAACTCAGCCCCCACTTGCTCAGCAACCATTGCAGCCACAGCGTCCGTGGTCATCCCAGGCCTCACCCCACCCATTACAACGATCTTCCCGGTATTCAGCTCCTGAACAGCCTCATCCACGGAGGTGGGGACACTCCCTGATCCGAGGTCTCCTAGCTTCATAGCCAGCAACTGAGCGAAAAGCCTCGAAACCCCTATGGCTACCTCGTCTTGATCGAACTCGCTCAAGCCCATGTCCTTAGCAATTCTTATGAAGTCTCTGGCAACGGACCCGCCTCCGACCACGACCACAAGCTCGTGCCTTTGCTCCTTTAGCTCTCTGAGCAGACCGGCGTACTTGCTCATGATCTCTGGGTTGGGCGGTGAAGCCACGACGGAACCTCCGATGCGAACCACCACTCTCATCGAAACGCCCCTCTTAGTATTTGTTTCACGCTTAAGATAATAAAGCTCACCACTCTTTCTCCGAACCTCTATATACTAGGGGGAACAGACATTAATCCTCCAAACACATTTCTAGGCGACGAGCATGACTGGAATAGAACTAGTCTTTCTGGGAACAGGAGGAGGAAGATTCGCTACTCTAACCCAGAAAAGGAGAACTGGAGGAATCCGTGTCATCTCCGAAAGCCTGCACATGCACTTGGACCCAGGACCGGGAGCCCTCATCTACTCCCTAAACATGAAACTGAACCCTCAAAAGGTCAAGGCAGTGCTCGTGTCCCACTGCCACCCCGACCACTACGCTGACGCGGAGATCCTCGTCGAAGCCATGACCCGTGGAATGACACGGAGGAGAGGAGTTCTAGCTGCACCCCGAAGCGTTCTGTTTGGAAACGATGTCTGCGGACCAGCCGTTTCCAGGTATCACCAGCAGATGCCTGAGAGAGTGATAGAGACAAGGCCGGGCGTCAACTTCACCGTCGATGACGTGAGGGTTCTCGCCGCTGAGACTCGGCACACAGACCCAGATGCAGTGGGATATCGACTGGAAACACGGGATGTGGGTGACATCGGTTACACCTCTGACACCGAATATTTCGAGGGAGTTGGAAAATCGTACGAGGGAGTTAGGCTTCTTCTGCTCTGTGTTATGAGACCCTTGGGAGAGCCTTGGAAGGGACACATGACCCCTGAAGACGCTGTGAAAATCGTGGAGGAGGCTAGTCCGGAGATGGTGGTAGCAACTCACTTCGGGATGAAAATGATCTTTAGGGGGCCAGCACGCGAGGCCAAAATGATTGAAGAGAAAACTGGGGTTCCTACTTTGGCGGCGTCGGATGGGATGCGCATTAGCGTTGGAGAGAAGATTCGGGTTGAGAGGGCGAGGAGGAAGCAGCGGGGGTTAGCCGAATTTGCGGAATCGCCCTGAGAATTGATTGTTTTTTGTTTTGTGGAAATTTCAGCTAGGCTGGTAGAAAGGCTGTCGAGTTGAGTGAACTAGGTTTTGCTTTGGATTTTGGTTTGAGATAGCTCTGAGGGTTTTTGTTCAAAAACTGGGCTTAGACCTATCTCCCTGCCCACTCTGTCCAGTTTCACCTGACCAACACAGACGGTGGACACGTTCTCACCGACCGGCGTGTGAATTCTTATCCCCCCTCTTCTGTGGTCAACTCCACACAAAACACCTATTCCCAGAAAGTCTCCCTCAGCATCTTGCAATGCTACGAGCAAACCTTTCTCCATAGCTTCTATCTGCTCCATGACTAGACGGCCGACAGTTTCTGAGAGGGCGTCCTCAACCCTAACTTGGTTGAAGGGAAACAATCGCATCTTAGCTTCCTTCAAATACTTCTTGTAACCCAACTCGCGCAGGGTTTTCCTCTTTTCCCTGTTTCTCTTCCGTATCACCTGCGGAGACTCCATGGCAATAACCCTCCTTTTTTCCTTCACCAATGTTAGTATGGGCGCCAACTCGTTTGTCTGCTGTATCCCAACCACCACATCGGGCGCAACCCTCTCCGCCAACGCAACCTTGTACCCCACGGCTTCTTCACCTTCAATCCATCCATCCGTGTTGACGATCAAAAAGTCCACATCTCTCTGTAAGACCTTACTTTTTATGGCTGTCAGTCTCTCCACGACCCTGTTCACGGCTAGGCTCGGGCTTGTTACCCCCACAAAACAAGCGTTTTCCGCCTCCATCTCAAAGAGGTCTTTCAACGGCTTGGTCACACGACTGAACCCTATGGTTGAAGGCGGACCTATGTCCGACTGTCCCAAATCACCGTCGATAACCGCTGGCTTCCATCCATCCCTTAACGATCTGTTTGCGAGGTAAACGCAAAAACTTGTTTTTCCAGAGTCAACCCCACCCATCACCATAACTGTCACCGGTCTCTCCTGAGACACAACCTCTTTGAACGCGTTTTCCCAAGAAATCGGAATGGTTGTTCCGTCAATCTCCTTAAAAGAGGCGTTCTCACCCAACCTCAGGTCAAAGGCAGCTTTTTTACTTGCTTCAAAAGGCAAGCGTTTTCCATCCCGTATCACAACTCTCTCCCCTTCCCTGAACTTTGCACCTAAAATCTCGGTTTCTCCTGAGAGAAGGCTCACGGAAGCCGGGCCGTCTACCAGCAGAGTCTTGCCCTTTTCAACGGTGCGTCTCATTGTTTTCTTTTCCTGTGAAAAATGTTTCCTCTTCTCTCCGCGATCTTTATGGCAGACATAGCGTCTTTTCCTGCTCCCCTATGGGCGGCTTCCCTCTCGAAACGGCTAGTTCCAGCCTCACTGACAACTTCCATCACTGCCTCCTCCGGTAAAGCCTCGTCCAACAGTTTCAAAAGCTGTTTAGTGTAGGCAGGGGCGCCGTTCCCTATTTTCACCACGTAAATTGCAGCTGGTGCCCTGTTCAAGACCTTCATGACCG
>JAOUMI010000116.1 GCA_029881555.1 Candidatus Bathyarchaeota archaeon
GATGCAGATTCCGCTGGATCAGTTAACTACTCCCTTCAATTTGGATCAAACCCTGGGGTGCGGACAGTCTTTTCGATGGGAGAAACTGAGCGGTTGGTGGTACGGCGTTGTTGAGGGTGAGGTTGTTAAGATGAAGCAGGTCGGCGACAAGCTGCTGTTTCAAACTTTTCCCGAAAGGAAAGAAGCCAAATTTGTTGAAAACCATTTCAGACTAGACGACAACTTACCCCATATCCTTTCAAAAATAAATAGAGACGAACACATAAGAATGGCCATTCAACGCTTTCGCGGACTGAGAATCACCCGACAAGAACCTTGGGAATGCTTAATCTCTTACATCTGCGCAACCAACAAAAACATCCCAGCCATCAAAAACATGATTCTAAACCTCTCCAAACGGTTTGGAAAGAAAATAAGGTTTGAGGGGCGGGATTTCCATACGTTTCCCAAGCCGAGCGACTTGGCTGACGCCGACCTTAAACAAGTGAAAGCGTGCAAGCTGGGATTTAGGGCAGAGAGAGTCTTAGAGACCTCCAAGATTGTGCACAACAAAGAGTTGGATTTGGAAACTCTGAGAAAAATGGATTATAGAAAAGCCAAACGCGAACTGCTATCGTTGCCGGGTGTTGGACAAAAAGTTGCCGACTGCGTCCTCCTGTTCTCACTAGACAAGCTGGAGGTTTTCCCAGTGGACGTCTGGGTGAAACGTGCCATCCTTGATTTTTATTCCAACCGTTTTAAGAAGTCGTTTGTTAAGAAGATTTCGCGCAAAGCCTCACTCACATCAGGCGAATACGAGGAGATCAGCTCGTTTGGAAGAACGTACTTTGGGGAATACGCGGGGTACGCGCAGGAATATCTTTTTGCTCTACGAAGAAAGCAAGTGCTCGCGCAAACGGGTTTCCCGCCTTCACACAGCCTCAACTTTAAGAGCCACTTCATGTAGTTCGCCATTAGTCATCTGAAACGCCGCTATGTTTCCATCACTGGAGGATAAGACCAGCCAAACGGCTTCACCCCAAAGCCTCATGTACTTAAGGTCAACCGCTGATGGTTGGGCGGGTGCTGGATGCGAGTGAAACAAACCTATAAACTGTAGCTCGTCTCGATCCGCTTGTTCGAAGGCTTTGAAAACCGTTTGAGGGTTAGCCTCAAATCTAATGGACGATTTTAAAACGTTAGGCATCATTACAACCCTTGTTACAACAGCCTCTCCATCATTCAACCTTCCGAAGAGGAGGGCGCAAGCCTCTATTAGATGAGTTTTTCTGCTCTCATTCCTCAACAGGCGCAGTTGTTCGCTTGTTAAGCGAAGAATCACTTTTGAACATCCCAAAGTGAAAAATGTTAGAGAAAACCCTTTTCCTTCAACACTTCTGTCGCTTGTTGACCGCCAGTTGTTATGAGCGATATAGCCTCTGAAATGCGTCTAGTCGCCTCTAGGTATTCGCGTGAGCGCACTCTCTCCGCCACTTCTGCCACTTTGTCGCCTGCATCCTCAAAGTTTTGCATTCCAAGGATGCTGTGGGCCATCCCGACCTCCCCCTGTAACGCACGTAAAAGCAACAATATGAGCTTCTCAGCGCCAGCAAGCTCATCACTCTCAAGCTCGCCGATCTTCCCTAAGAGATTAGCTGTGATTATCAGCTCCGACTTGATTCTCTCTGTGTACTGGAAACAGATGATCGCCTTTCTTACATCAAGCGAATTTTTCCCCATGATCCCCTCGAGGTAGCTGTTTTCTCTTTGTCGCTTATTATCATTTGCGATTGACGCTTGGCTATTCATTTTCTATGAAGCAACACTCAAGAACCCCTTTGACAAGTTTGGTTTAACCCTTCACTACTGAAAGGGGCACCAACCTAACCACCCTTGTCGCTATCCCAACCTTATCGCTCACTTCCACCACTCGATCCACGTTTTTGTAGGCCAGATCCGCTTCTTCTGCCAAAATAACCTGACTCGCAGCCCTAACGAAGATTCCACGCTGTTCCAAAGCTTTTTTCACGTCTCCTCCCCAAAACCGTCTTTTCGCAGCTGTTCGACTCATCATACGGCCAGCTCCATGAGCCGTGGAACCAAACGAAACCTCCATGGCTTTTGGCGTCCCAACTAGCACCCACGAGCTGGTGCCCATGCTTCCCGGTATGATCACAGGTTGTCCAAGGACTCGATAGTCGGCGGGAATCTCCACGCGTCCAGGACCGAAAGCGCGGGTTGCACCCTTTCTGTGAACCCAAACTTTTCTTGTATGTTCGTTTACTCTGTGTTCCTCGATTTTCGCGATGTTGTGAGCGACGTCGTAGACGAGGCCCAAGCCGAATTCTTCCGCTGGCCTTTTGAACACCTGCTCAAAGCTTTGGCGCACCCAGTGGGTGATCGCCTGACGGTTGGAGAAAGCGTAGTTGACAGCGCAGGCCATGGCTTGATAATAGTCTTCAGCCTCTTTGCTGGTGCCGGGAGCGCAGGCGAGCTCTCGGTCTGGCAAGACTATCTTGTACTTGTGAACTGCACGCTCCATGATGCGCAGGTAGTCTGAGCATACCTGGTGTCCGAATCCGCGCGAGCCGCAGTGAATCATGGCGGTGACTTGGCCCTCGTGACTGATGCCGAAAGCTTTGGCGACCTGAGGATCGTAAATTTTGTCAACCTTTTGAACCTCGAGAAAGTGGTTTCCTGATCCTAAGGTGCCAACTTGAGTTAGACCTCGTTCTTTGGCTCTGGTTGACACCTTGTCGGGGTTGGCTACTTCCATGCACCCGTTTTCCTCACAATGCTTAATGTCTTCGGGCCAGCCTAGCCCCTGGTCCACAACCCACTGCACGCCCTTTGAGGTCAGTCGATCGAGTTCGTGGGAGGTCAGTCTGAAGTCTTTCCGTCTGCTGCCTAGCCCGGAAGGAACGTTTTTGAAGATG
>JAOUMI010000117.1 GCA_029881555.1 Candidatus Bathyarchaeota archaeon
CAACCATAGCAATCGTCAACGGAAAACCAGTTTTCTCCCTACCAGGACACCCCACATCCTCCCTCCTAATGTTTCACCTGCTTGTCCGCCCCCTGATCCTCAGCATGGCTGGAAGGCAAGAGGAAACTCCAGTCACGGTTAAGGCCGTTGCCTCAGCTAAGATGTTTCCTGCAAGGGGACGCCGAACCTTCGTTATGGTGAGCCTCGCCCGCGACAAGTCGGGTAGGCTGCTTGCCTCACCGGTTGCTTTGGGGCTATCCGGCGCCATAACCACGTTGGCAGGGGCCGACGGCTTCGTTGAGGTAGAGGAGAGTCGACAGTTCATCAAAGACGGAGAAGAGGTTACGGTTCGTTTGTTTAAACCAGTGAGTGTCATTTCTTAGCGGGAGTGATTTTGGTGAAAGTGGGTATAGTTGGCTGTGGAAAGATCGCGGCCTCGGTTCACTTGCCCTCACTTAAGAAGATTGAGGGGGTGGAGGTGGTGGCTGCCGTTGACACGAATGAGGAACGGCTACGTAAAAACTTGGAAAAGTTTCACGTTGATGAGGGGTACACCGACTATCGACGCATGCTGGAGAAAGCCGACGTGGAAGCGGTTTGCGTGTGCACACCACCAGAGACTCACTTCCAAATCGTTATGGATTCCGTCATCAATGGAAAACACGTTTTCTGCGAGAAGCCGATCACAACCACTGTCAAGGAAGGGCTAGCCATCAAAAAGAGGGTGGAAGCGAAAAGGAAACATTCGAAACGTTTGATTCTGATGCCAGCTCACAACTTCATTTTCACCCCGTGCTTCGTACAAGCTCTACAGCTTATCAAGAGAGGAGAAATCGGAGCCGTACAAAAAATTCAGGGACGCACAGCGTCAAATCTCACGTTTTACGGGGCGAAAACCGATTTTCGCATCCTCGCTAAGGGAGGGGTGATCGAGGATCAGCTTCCCCACGTCATCTACTTGGCCCATAAGGTTGGGGGACCGTTACAAAGGATCGTTTCGATGGAGCCTCTTCGAAGAGGACACACCGTGGTTGACGACGTAAATGTGGAAGCCAAGTTGACGAGCGGTGTTACAGCCAGCCTCTCAGCCAAGTGGGCGGGTTTTGTTCCTACACTAAAATTCGAGGTAACTGGTGACTCGGGACAGATAAAGATGGATTTGCTCAGGACGCCCTACAACCTTACAGTAGTGAAGGATGGAGAAGCTGAAACCATACACATGGGTAGGAGGCTTCGCCAATACTTAGATGTCTTGCGGAATAGGCATCCCTCCTACTTTAATGAGCAGCTGCATTTCGTCGAGTGTGTAGAGGAAACAGAAAGAGAGCGGGTTACCGTTGACGACGGCATTGAACTCGTTAAAACTCTGTCAGAGATTATGACTCTCTACGAAGAGAGCCCCTACTCGCCGATTGGAAGAGAGAAAGCTGTGATAATGCGGGTGGATGAAGACATCGAAGGAGCCGTTAACAGGTCCATCGAGTTGCTTGGGGGCTTAAAATTCAAGAAAGACGCTTCAGTTGTGATTAAACCGAACGTTTGTTACCATAAGAACGTTGAAAACATGGTTATCACAGACCCGAGGGTGTTGGAGGCAATTATCAACATCGTAAAGCGGAGAACCAAGAACGTAATCATTGTCGAGTCAGACAGCAGGTCTGGTACCGCGGACGAGCGGGTGACAAAGAGCGGGGTGATGGATGTAATTGAAAAATGCAACGTTGAGTTCCTGAACCTAAGTGAAGACAACTTTGAGGAGCGCGAAGTTGGGGGGCTTACCCTCCGGATCCCCAAAACTGTGTTGGAAGCCGACTTTTTCATCAACACACCCAAGGTTAAAACGTGCATCATCGAGCACACGTTCATCACAATAGCAATGAAGAACATGTTCGGGATTTTAGCAAACAAGAAAAAGCCGGGGCTCCACAGCCAGTTGATGGAAATTCTGGTGTTTCTAAACCGTGCCATCCGCCAAGACTTGCTTATCGTGGACGGAATAGTTGGAATGCAGGGACTGGGCCCCATTCAGGGAGAGCCTGTCAATTTGGGACTGATAATCTCAGGCTTAAACCCCGTGACAGTTGATGCTGTCTGTTGCCACATCATGGGAATCAGCCCCTATGGAGTTGAACCCTTGTGGAAGGCCTACAAGGCTGGGGTCGGCGAGATCAACATGGAACGGATTCAGGTCTTAGGTGAAACAATTGAAGCTGTAAAAACGAAGTTTAATCATCCTGTTCTCTCACCTAGAAACGCCCTGACCGCCTTGAAGACGAGTTTCAAAACCTACATTAGAGGTTAACTGACGACTCAAAACTTCTCAGCGTGAACTCAACCGTATATGTAGGGAACCTTGTGTTGTAAGAGCATTCTGAAAGAGAGGATGAAAGAGACAGCCTCCAGCAGTAACAGGGTCGAGACGTGATGAAGCTTCCTCCAATGTTTTCGAGTTAATCTTAGGAAAATTGGCAAAAGAACCGAAGCTTTGGTTGTGGGAACCACGTAGTTGAAGTGTTTTTTCATGTACATTTGGCCAGCGATTATTCTCTTTTGCCATTCAATGAAATCCTTGAAGGAGGCAGGGTCTTCCGTATACACCACCGCGTCTGGCACATATACAACCTTGTAACCCTTTCTCTGAGCGCGCCAAGAAGCGTATTCATCATCAGAAACTGCGTAGGTTGGAAACCCCTCCACAACACTTTTACGGACCGCGTAAAACGTGCCGTCTACCTTAGGCGCCATATTCCTCTCAGCTAGATGGGCGCACAACTCGCGGTGCTGCTCTCGAATAAAATGTGAAAGAAAACCGAAAAAAAGATTTTCTTCCATCTTAGAGATCACGGTTCCGCTTGAGACCCCAACCTTCCTGTCACTAAGAAGCGGCCGTATTAGAGTGGAAACGCAGTCT
>JAOUMI010000017.1 GCA_029881555.1 Candidatus Bathyarchaeota archaeon
TTGAGATCTTACTGGTTAGAAGGAGACCAGCGAAATAGGCGTTTGAATAATCGCTCTGCAATCTCCAGATCTTCAGGTCTGTTGACGTTCACGGCAATTTCCTCCATATCAATAACGAGCTTTTCCTCCTCCAGTTCTGCTTCATCAATCCTTCTCGCGTCAATCACGTTTAACCCCGCCGGAACTAGCTGCCTTCCTCTCATCTCAAAGACATAATCCACTTTCAGGCCTAGTCTCTCCCGTGTTTCCGCTGGAACCACAACCGCCAAAGCAGTTTTGCCACACTGCTCGTAAGACTCTATGACTCTGTCGACAATTTCGCCTGAGAGCAGTGGAAGATCTGCTGAAACCGTTACAACTGTGCTCAGCTCAAGCCTTTTGACGGCGTATTTTGTGTCAGATATGAAGTCTTTTCCTGGTGTTTCTAAAATCTTAACCGAGAGCTTTTTCACTGTTCTGGCGGTTTTAGGCGTGTGTTTGCTTACGGCAACTACGATTTCGTCTACTTTGCTGGCGTTTTTTAGGGCGTTTAATATATGCTCAATCATTGGTTTGCCGCCAACCTTGAGTAGCGGTTTTTCTTCTTGAAGTTTCATGCGGGTACCTTTGCCGCCAGCCATTACAAGCGCGGTTACGCCCATTTTGTCGCCGCCAAGATCATTATTAATGAAGCCATGCGGGCGAGTTCATTCGTTGCTCCCATCACGTCGCCTGTTATGCCTTTAAAATGCCTGTTTGAAACTCCAACCATAACTAAGGCGGTGGCTAAACCCGCGACTACTGCAGCAAAACCTACAATTCGTTGCAGAGGTATCGCTATGCCCAGTGAGACAATGAGGGCGACTGTCAAGCGAAGATTCCGATGCTGACCATGCATGGCGTTAACGAAATATGTGTTCATTCCGTTATGAGCAGATTTTCCAACCCAAATTCCAATCACCATGGCGAGTTTAGCTGAGACCTCGGATACGATCAGACTTTGAATGACTATTCCCATACTCAATCCTGCAATGCACAAAGCGGTTGTCAAGATGGTTATCAAACCAAGAGTTAAGCCACCTGTTCCTGTCAGCTGATCGTGCATGACCTCAATTTTCTTCTCTGGTGAACCTTGATACATTATGCCGTCTCCGAAATCCAGCAGTCCATCCGTGTGGTGGAGCCCAGTGATTAATAAGACGACGCTCAGCGTCAGGACTCCGACTATCAAGGCTGAGAGCACATGGGAAAGAAGCCAGCCACACAGTCCCGCCAATAAGCCGACAAGTGCTCCTACTGCTGGAAAGAGATACATGTAATTTGCTGCGTCTGTTAGGCAGTCTGGGTCCATGCCCACCGGGATAACGGTGAGAAAAGATATCAGATTCTTTATTTCCTTGAACATCCCGCTGTATCACTTTGATCCTACTAGTTGCTCGTAGTTTCTTTCAATTTCTCTAAGTAAAGTTTCTTTTGTTACGGAACCCCCCGACTTCATCATCGCGGCTATGGCTGCTCCTCCGGCTCCAACTCCTTCCTTCACCACACCTGCCTCGTACGCCTTCAAACCATCAAATCTGGACTGACTGAAGTCCAGGTCCGCGGCAAGTATCGGGACATCAGCGATCTGGGTAACTATTCCTTTCAAGTCAGCTGTCTTATCGAGTATGATCCATCTAGTGGTTCCAATCGCCACATTGTCTAACACGGCACGTTTCAGCGCCTTGACGACAGCTAGAACAGCGCTCATTTGGGTTCCGCCAGCCATTAGAACCGGAACTTTGCTAGCCGCTCCCATGACTAACCCTGCGAAGGCAGGCACCATGGGGTCGCCAACACATGATATTGCCTTCACCGGATCGCTTACGAAAGCACCGAACTCCGCACCTAACGCCTTCAATCCTGCTTCAACGGTGTTAATCTTAAGTTCATGAGGGTTGCCCGGCATGCTGCTGCTAACCTTCCCTCTAGCATCCACACCCATGGCTAACAGAACACCGAGCGCAGTTGTTGTGCCACCTGGAATGCTTTCCCCAATTACAAGACAATCAGCGGTTCCAGCCAAGTTTTCTCCGGCGATTATTGCTTTCTGTATGACTTCTTTGACATTTTCCACAGCCTTTCCTGTTCTTATGTCCCTTCCAGGTTTTCCTCCCAAATCTAAGAAAGGTACATGAGGGTTTACCTTCAACCCACCGCTAGCTACGAGGGCAGGTATATTAGCAAGCTTAAGTGCCGACATAGTGATTATGGCGGGTGTCGGTATTCCCTCAGGGGTCACCGGCACGCCCGAAATACATTTGCATCTTCCGAGAAGAAGAAGCTCAACATCTGCAGGTGGTGTATAATCGGTCAGCTCCGGAAACTTTCCAGCGGCAGATATGCTTGGAATCTTCGCCGTTTCTGTAGTCCCTATTGCACAGATGAATAGCGGGTTCTTCCCCTCTAACCGCCTTAAGAACGATTCACCTTTAGTTTCTCTGTGAAACAGTATTATGTCGTAAATTTTCCTCATATTTTCTTCACCTTACTATGATTATCGTTTTTCTTCAATCTCATATCTGGAGATGTCTAATAGCCAGTATTTCCAATATCCCTCTTTCAGCACCTTTCTATTATCTAATATCTTTACACGCCTTTTGAAAAAGGGACCATCCGTAACCAGCGTATGGTACTCGCCCAATTCGCCGCAGATGTGAATGTTACGTTTGCTTTGGAGCTTTCGCAAATCCTCTAAAAAACTCCTATCGACTTTCCTTCCCAACCACTCTTCTCCAAACAAATCTGCTTTGACGTTGATCACGATCGCCTCGAAGCCTTCATCTATGAAGTCGGTGAGGATGTGTTCAGGGTCAAGACCCCAAAGGGGCTCCATGGGTATGATGCCCACCTCGCTACATACTCGATTCACCCAATCCTTATGCTCTTGGATGTCGATGTCGCCGAAAACCGCGCCTTCTATACCCATTTGTTTCAACTTCATCATAGCAGTCTTAAACCCCTCTTCATACGTGTCCCAAGTAACTTCTCTTTGAATGATGGGGATTCCAATCGCTTGCGATTGAGCAACTATCAACTTGGGGTCTAATCCATGGGACATGCATCTTTCCTCCTTAGACACGAAATTTAAAAGGTGAGAGACCTCGAACCCGTCTAACATCGCCGTATAGCAGGCAAAACAGCTCTCTTTGCCACCACTCCACGACGCGACAACCTTCATAAACGATCATCCCCTCAAAAATCAGATGCTTTCGACGTCGTCCATCTCATCGCCTTTATGAGAATTTGTTTCAGGTTTTAAATGGCCGGGAATTTTGGTTGAAGGCTCTTTTGCTATTTTCAGTTTGTCGTCTGATATATCGAGTAGGGATAGGAGTTCATCTTGGTTCCTAACAAATGTCGCTCCTTTGCTTTTCAATTCCGTTAGGTGTTTCTTTGCTTTCCCTTTGGTGAAATCTCTTTGTTCGATAGGCACTTCTTCTATAACGAATGTTGGGTTTCCTCTTTTTAGGGCCTCCTTTGCTGCTTCTAAGTTTCGCAAATTACCGTAGCCAAAAGGAACTGCTGTTAACACAACAGCGCTAGCCTTACTTATCATCTCCAAGTTGGCCCTGTGAGTTTCTTCAGTTATCGGGGAGAATGGAGCCTCGCTTGTGACTGGTATTTTCAATAACCGTGCTGTCTCATAGTCTGTGTCTAACACGTTAAGAACGCCCGCGGTAACGTTGTAGCCTTCATTCACGAGAATCTTCATAAGTGTGGTTCCTGTCCCTGCTCCGCATATCAGGTGAACCGAAAGGTTTCTAGACGAGAGAGGCTTCGGCATTGAAACAGGCATAACATAAAGGCAATCGGTGATGGAATGCCTTTTCACCATGGCGTCAACCTGAAAGACACTTCTAATATTCTCGCTGGTTAAAACAGCGTCCAGATTGCCAGCGGAAACTATTTTTCCACCCTTCAGCAGAATGGCGGAATCGCAGTACCGTGCAGCCAAGTTAAAGTCGTGGAAAACCGCCAAAACTATTAGTCCTTTCTTTGTGCAAAGTTCTTTCAGGAGATCCATTATTTCCAATTGATTATTGATGTCTAAATGAACCGTTGGTTCATCTAAAAGCAGAATCTTCGGCTCTTGAGCCAAGGCGCGAGCAATTATGACGCGCTGTCTTTCTCCACCGCTAAGCTCGTTTATGGGTCTCTCCTTCAGGTGCCACGTGTTCGTGAGCTCCATGGCCCCTCTGGCTATGGCTATATCCTTCTCGCTTTCCATCTGGAATCGGCTTAGATGAGGGTTGCGCCCCATTAGAACGATGTCTAACGCGGTAAAGTTAAAGGCTATGACGTTGTCTTGCGGAACAACCGCCATCTGTTTCGCAACGTCAACGCTTTTTAGAGTGTATATATTGACTTCATTTAGGAAGATAACCCCTTTATGCGGTTTTAGTGTTCTGCTGATGCTCCTAAGCAAAGTGGTTTTCCCGGACCCGTTAGGTCCAAGGATGCCTGTGAAGTCTCGCTCTTTCACTGAGAAACGCACGTTTTCTAAGACCTTGACAGACCCATAATAGCAGTCAATGCCGTTGACAGTCAATATCACCATGATCTTGCAACCTTCAGATGGCGTAACTCTCCTTCTTTTTGCGTAGGAGATAGATAAAAAAGGGTCCGCCTGAGAGCGCTGTAATCACGCCAACGGGTAGCTCGACTGGTGATACAATCACCCGTGCCACGGCGTCGCAGATGACCAAGAAGAGTGCTCCTGCAATCATTGAGGTTGGCAGAAGTATACGATGATCGGGTCCGATCATGATTCTGGTTATGTGAGGGATTACTAAACCTATGAACGCTATTAGGCCGCTGATGGAGACCGCTGATGCTGTTACTAAGGATCCGAAAACCAGAAGCAACTTTTTCACCTTTTCAATGTCGACGCCTAAGTGTTGAGCTGTTTCTTCTCCGAGGGCAAGTATGTTGAGATCGCGAGCGTAAAAGTAGATGACCGCCGTGCCGAGGCAGATGAGAGGCAAGACAGCCCAGACATCCTTCCACTCTACATAAGAAAAGCCGCCCATAAGCCAGAACACTATAATGTGGAGCCTTTCACCAGCAATAACCTGTAAGACGGCGACGATAGCAGATAAGAAAATGCTCACCGCCAACCCAGAAAGCAATAGCGTTGTTACCGGAACTCTTGATCCAACCCTCGAAATATTGTAGACTATAAATACGGCTAGAAGAGAACCAGCGAAAGCTGAGATTGGTACAGTACTCAAGCTCAAAAGCGTGAAACCTATTCCGAGAACTATGGCGAGGGACGCTCCCACCGCCGCACCCGCTGAAACACCGAGTACGTAAGGGTCAGCCATAGGATTCTTAAAAATACCTTGGTACACAACTCCTGCAGCGGCGAGAGCAACACCGACTAAAGCACCCGCTAGTATACGTGGCATCCGAATTTGAATGATTATTGTTTCTTCCACGTATGATACATTGGAGGAGTCCACCAGATTACCTAGAAATGGTATTCGCTTGGCTAGTATCTTCAGAACTGTGGGAAAAGGTATTTGTGCGAAGCCCACGTTCAATGATAAAACAATTGTAAGTATTAAGGCAACTGCTAATATGATCACCATCAGCTTCCAACGAGAAACACGCTCGGAATAAGTAGTTTCGACGCCTTTTGCGCTCATCAATGCTTTTCATCCATATTATTCTCTAAAAAAGTTCGGGATGAACAAGCTCAGCCAGGGTCTCCAACGCGTCTACAATTCTGGGACCAGACCTAGAAACGATGTCTGCATCAATTGTGCATAGTCTATCATTTTGCACAGCACTTATCGCTTCCCATCCAGGTCTTGCCTTCACCTGATCAAAGCTTATCCAGAAAGGCTGTCCAACTCCATGACCAAGCGGGAATATAATTACGTCAGGGTTACATTCAATGATGGCCTCGGAGTTAGGCATGAAATAGTCTATAGTTTGGTCAGCAAAAATGTTGATCCCTCCAGCTTTTTCGATGAGTTCATGTTCCCAGCTTTCTGAACCAACGCTCCACAGCGGATCATACCAAATCTCGTAGTAGACTTTCGGCTTAGACGGGGCGTCAGCTACTTTGTTGACTACAGCGTCGATTCTAAGTCTCAAATTGTTCACGAGTAAAGCAGCCTCGATGTCCTTGTTAGTTGCTCTACCCGCCAGTATAATGTTCTTAAGGATGTCATCGATATTGTCAGGAGCCAACACAAAAACCTTGTATCCCATCCCCCTCAAAGTGTTAACGACCTCCTCTTGGGCGAATGCAGCAAAAATCAAGTCAGGCTCAAGGGCGACAATTGCTTCTATGTTTGGAGTCCAGTATTCTCCGACGCTTGTTAGGTTTCCAGCTTCAATCCAGGCTGAAAAATTATATGGATAGTTACAGTAGTCGGTAACGCCTACAACCTTATCGTCTGCTCCTATCGCAAATAGAATTTCAGTGTTACTTGGTGCAAGCGACACAATTCTATCTGGGTAGGATGTGAGATTTAGGACGTAGCCATAGTCGTCCACCAAAGTTAAGTTTCGATATTTGTAAAGTTCACTCTGTAAGTTGACGATGTCACTTTGTAAGACGCTGACTGTGGAATGCAAATCGGCATTTTGTCCCTCGTAATGTGCGTAGACATAAACTGCGGAGATAATAGAGATTATTGCGATAGCCGTCGCGATGTAGACAACGTAGTTAGATTTCATGAGCGAACACCAGCTTGGATGGTTTATCCAACCAACATATAAACATTTTGGAAAAACCTTATCAAAAACTTTCCCGAAAAAAGCCACGGTGATAAATTTGACGTCTGAAGCCTCGCCATTATTGAAATATTTAGAGGAGAAAGGTGTAACGTTGAAGGACCTCATAGATGCTGCTCTCGAGCTGTTTGTCCCGCACCCAGGCGTAGAGACAAAGGAGAAGGCCACTGAATTGCTTAGGGAAGAGTTCTTTGACGCCTTGTCGGACGTGAATGTTTCCTGTCTGGAGGTTGCGTGTTTCCGTGCAGAAGAGGACGCGCAAGCTGGTTTGATTCCAAGCTTGACGAAGGAGAGATTCATGGGTCGTCCAGGACTCGTAGCCGATGAGCTTTTGGGAATGACTATAGCCAGCTACATCGCTGGAGTGAGAGGAATCTTTGAGTTCATCCGGTTCGATCAAGCTAAACCTGGAATCTTAAAGAAGCTGGGTCCGATTTCAAATGATGCTATTGGAGGACTAGTTGCAGGGGTTTCATCAAACGTGTATACTCGTGCTTTGAGAAGCAAAAGATGAAATTTGGTGTGTATATAGAATTCTGCTTGACCAAAGAATTTTTCATTCGGTCCTCGATAGCACCAGGATGACTCCTAGCCCTATCAGGGCTGAGCCGGCTACAAGGAATATGAAGAGATTTATCACGCTATTGAAGTTCGTAGAGGCGGTCACGTAGAAAATAATTGCCCCTAAAATGATGATTAACAGGCCGAAAAACTTCTCTGCGATGGTTAACCCCGTAGGCGCCTCAGCCATGACTCATCCTCCACCTCAACACTTCACGTTAGTTCTTTAAGCATCACTTTTCATTTATCAAGGTAGCGGTTTGTAGTTACGCTGCTTCTTCCAGTTTCGCTGGCAGATACTTGTCCACAATGTAGGTTAATCCGTACCGGCTGAACGCCTCCTGCTCCGCTTTCCTTTTGATCTTAAGAAATTTTTTAACCTCCCTCTGCCACAGTTCTCCCTCGTATCGCGGATCCTTCTGCAACTCGTTAAGACGCTTAATGTCCACGTCAGTTAACGCTACGCTAGGCAACTTGTAATCCACTATGTCGGTGGCCCAGACACCCGACCACTTGGCGTCAGGAGTGGTTAAATCTCGCAGGTGAGCGGCGTTGGCTGAGCCAGAGATAATCACCATGGCGATGTGCATTCCCCAAGGGTCGCCGTCCGTGAATATGTACACCGGAAGGTTCAGCTCCTTGTTCAGTCTGCGGATGAAGTGTCTAGTGGCTCGTGGCGCTTGACCCGCAGTGAGCACAAGGAGGGAGTTGAATTTTTTGTGAACTTGCTCCTCGATGAACCGTGTGAACAAGCCGCCCTTCTCGATGGCTATAAGCTTGTCTGCAGTGGTTTTAACGAATTCGGCGGAGGTGAGTGCTGGGCCTATCATGACCCCGTCTGGGTGAGACATTAGGTTGTATTGTTTGCCCTCGTATCCTGGAACTGTGTACTCAATGGTTAGGTCGCCGAAGATGGCTGAGCGTTCCTCGGGAAACACGTTGCATTCTTCTCGTGAGAATCCTGCCACAGTTTCAAGGTCGGTTATGATGCTGTTGGATTCCGGCTGGTCCTTGAAGGGTACGTCGTAGGCCTGTGCAGAGTAGTACACGTCACGAAGAGTGGAGGTCTTTCGGTGTCTCACGAGTTCCTGGGCGAAGTAGGCTGCCCAAACCAGTTGGCTGAAGGGTCGAATGTGGCGGATGTTTCGAGCGCTCCTGCGCACGGTTTTTTCGCCCAAAACGTACTGTCGAAACTCTGGACTGTAGAAGATGTTATCGATGGATCGGCTTGGCATCTTGATCCATGGGAAGTTTCCTTTTTCCATTTGACTGTAAAGGGATGCTCCGAAGTTTCTCAGACTTGTTAAAACCTCTGTTTTTCTCTCTGCTGCAGAGCTCTTACTCTGTTTCTTCTTCAAATTTTCTCACACTCCATAACAATTTTCTAATGTCTGGCTCCTTTTCTTTGCCAGACAGTTCTGTTGAGAACTTGGCGATTTTTGGCAAATACTTAGAAAAAGCGGCCAGTCGCCTCCTTTCTTTCTCCCTGTACTCCCGTTTGGACAGAAAGCGTTGAAGCTGACGGGCCACCTCACGAATTCCGTTCAAAATTTCAGCTTTCACCTCAGGTCTGTCCGCGATGAATTCCTTGCCCACAGTTTTGTAGGGAACCTTTGTGCTACACAAGTGAACCATTATGGCGACGGGCATGTCGGGTTTGACCTTGTATTTTCGCCAGTTGATGGATTTTATGATCCTCCATGAGACGCCGCTGGCTTCGTCGTACAGTAACGGTATCCTGTTGGCGAATCGATACAGCACGATGTCGTCTTTCCTAGGCACGTTCCCACCGTACGCTATCGCTGTCTCCAGGATGAATGGGTGGCCAGAGTAGGTGGAGGGTCTACGTTGACAGACGGCGATGAACTCGGGCTCTAACTCTTTTAGGATACCAGCCTTTAACAAATCCTCTCCTAAGGGGGAGAGACAGCTCGCGTCCGGGGAACGAAATCCCTCGAATTTCTTCATCATTCGAACAAGTTTCACGATTTCGTCAGGTTCCAGCTTCCTAGGATCTTTCTTTTCATCTATCCCGGCGAACTTTAAGAAATTGTGAGAAATTTTTTCGCCGATTCTGTGAAAATGTGTTTTCATGAAGTCAATCATGTTGCGGCACTTGGTGATCTGTATTAGGCGTCGAACGGTTTCTACGTCCACTCCGTGGGGATGGGGAAGCGTTTCTTTTGGTGGACGCGGCATCTTGGAGGTGACTCGGTTGAATTTGTAGAGGCGTCCTTTTGGGTCAACGAAGGTGATGTTGGCGTAGGGGGTCACTACCGCCGTCTGTTTTAAGTATTCCACTATCTTTGCCATAGCTCTGGGATAGTCTCCCTCCAGACAAAATTCCACCATGGTTCCGCGCCATCTGTTCTTGTTCACTTGGATTTTGCTGTCTAAGATGACTGGTCGGTTTTTCTGAATGTCTATCATCAGTTTATACCTGTGAATCCTTGTTGTACCTGTGCTGGAGGCGACATCCACGGGTTTGTGGGTGGTGATTTGTCCGTAAAGGATGGCCATGGTTCCACCGAGACCGAAGGTGCCTCGAGCCTGTTTCAGCTTGTACTTTGATCCGAACAGAACCTGTCCAAAGGCTGACGGTATGTGGCGGGGTGGGATGCCGGATCCGTTGTCTTCCACTCTTAACTTGTAGACGTCTGCCTCTTCTGAGCTTTCCTCGCCGTCGTTGGAAAGCCTAATGTAGATTTCGGAAGGAACGCGGGACTGGTCGGAGGCGTCGAGGGAGTTTTCTACGAGCTCTCGCACAGAAGAAAAGATCGCCCTAGCTGGATTTGTGAAGCCTGCTATGTCTCGGTTGCGGTAGAAAAAGTCGGCGGGACTGATCATTTCAAATGTTACCATGTCAGTCGTCTCCCTCGCAATAAAATAATAACGAAAACGTCTCGTTTTTGTTTTTTCGTCATATTTGGGCGTATTCAGTTGAGAATTCTTTAAAACGTGTCAGCATAAGCTACACGGCTTAACAGGTTTGTTTCTAATTTTATATGATTTTCGCTTTAAGTTGACATTATTATAGCAAATCGGATTCTACTAGGGGAAGTCTCAGAGAGGTGCTCTGGGTTTCCAGAGTTCCATCTGCTTTTTCTTCAGGTCTCTTCTTTTCTTGTGGAGGAACCGGTATACTGTTCTGTGTTGGCTTCCTTTGATGAACATTTTGATTGCTTCTCTAGCCGCTTCAGCTTGATCCATATCTCCGATGATGGAAATGGTGTGTCCGTGCACAGAGACGCTGGCGTCGGTGAGTTCCTCTATGATCCTTCTGGTCTTGCCTTCTTTTCCGATGATTCTGCCTTTTAGTCGTTTTATGTCTGACTGGGATCTTCCTACAATGTTTCGCAGGTCGATGACTACTAGAACGGTGTCGTCGTCTTGGAGGAGTCTGGAGGCGCGTTCGGGTGAGAATCCTCTTCCTATGGCGGTGATTACTTCTTTGGCTCTGAACAGGACAGAGGGGTCTTCTGCGGTGAGGCTCAGAGTTATTGTGACGTTGCCGGTTTGGCTGTCTATCTGAAGCTCTACTGAGAGTTGCTTCTCAACGGTTTCTTTCATGCGGCCGTCTGGACCTATGAGGGCTCCGATGCGTTCTCGCGGAACCTTAACGAAGATGCTAGGTCTTGCCACCTGTAACTCTCCTGTACGTTTCCTCCGTTGACAACACGTCGACGCCCAGTCTTTTGAAGTATTTGCCTAG
>JAOUMI010000118.1 GCA_029881555.1 Candidatus Bathyarchaeota archaeon
TGTCTGCCAGCGTCTGACATCTTCGGGGCGAGGATGCATATGGAGCAGTCCATGGTTGGAAACGTTTTGTCGATCTGAGCCATCCTTCCGCCTATGCTTGGCTCCTTCTCCACGAGATACACCTTGTAGTCGGTGTCAGCTAAGTCCAGTGCTGTTTGAATACCAGCAACTCCTCCGCCTATTACTAGGGCTTTTCTGGTTACGGGGACCACAAGCTCTTCTTGAGGTTGAAGCAGAGCCGCTTTTGCAACGGCCATCCGAACCAAGTCTTTAGCCTTCTCTGTAGCCTTTTCCTTTTCATATAGGTGTACCCAACTGCAGTGTTCTCGGATGTTAGCCATCTCGAAAAGGTACTTGTTTAATCCAGCCTCTTCACAGGCTCTTCTAAAGGTGGGTTCGTGAAGGCGAGGTGAACAAGACGCCACAACCACACGGTTTAACCCGTGTTCTTTAATATCCTGTTTAATCAATTCTTGACCTTGATCGGAGCATACGTAACGGTTGTCCTTAGAAATCACAACGTGTGGGACGGTGGCTGCAAAGCGGGCAATCTCTTCGCAGTCAACGGAGCCCGCTATGTTCAACCCACAATGACACACGTATACGCCAATCCTAATCTCTTCGCTGGGCTCAGGTTTGGACATTTGCGTTTGTGCTTTCTCCTGTGGCTCTAATCGGTCCACATCAGCAACTTCTTCCTTAAATCCTTTCCCCAGTTGTAGGGTCTTCACCCCTTAAGTACCGATCAATAGAAACAGCAGCTCTCTTACCCGCAACCACCGCTTCAATCACGGTCGCCGGTCCAGAAACCACATCTCCGCCAGCAAACACGCCTGCCAAACTTGTTTCCAACGTATCCAGATCAACCACGATCGTGTTCCCTATAGCAACTTCGATGTCTTTAGGCAGAAGGGACAGATCCGGAATTGCCCCGATAGCCAGTATCACCGCATCTAGTTCCACGGTGAACCCTGAGCCTTCAATGGGCACCGGGCATCTCATCCCACTCTCGTCGAGCTCTCCCAATTCCACTGAGACAAACTCCGTCGCGACGACTCGCCCGTCCTTGCCCAACATTCTCTTAGGCGTCACCGAGAAAATCATATTCACGCCGCTGTCTTCAGCCTCTCGCACTTCCCAGGGATTCGCTGGCATCTCTTCTTGACTTTCCATACAAAAAACGTTGACGTCTTTGGCTCCCAGTTGCAGAGCGGTTCTGGCGGCGTCCATAGCAACGTTGCCGCCTCCGATCACCGCAACTTTTTTCCCCAGTTCAATGTTGTGTCCTAGGTTCACCTTCCTTAAGAGGTCAAGAGCTTGAACAACACCCTTGAGCTCCTCGCCCTCAACATCGAGTTTCCTGCAGTTTTGAGCTCCAACGGCGATGAATATCGCCTTGTATCCCTCTCGCAGCAGTTCATTAATGGTTACGTCCCTGCCCACCGTCAAGTTGGTTCTGATCTCCATCCCCTGATCCTTCAAATGTTCGATCTCAGCGTCCAACACGCTTTTGGGCAATCGATATTCGGGAAGCCCAATTCTTAACATTCCACCTGGCTTGGGAAGCGATTCAAACACTGTAACCGAGTATCCTTTCTTTATCAATTCGTGAGCAGCTGTGAGTCCAGCTGGACCAGAGCCGATTACCGCTATTTTTTTCTCACGCGCCTTGGGCACGGGGGAGACTTCTTCTTCGTGCTCATGATCGGTAGCAAACCGCTTGAGGGCTGTGAAGACTGGCGGCTTATCAACTCTACCTCGTTCAGGGTGAAAGCAAACATAACAACAAACAGTGGGCAGAGGGACTTCCCTTCGGATCAGTCCTAGAGCCTCCTCGAATCCCCGCAGATGACCTTGTTCTGTGGCCAGATCTTTCACTGAGACAAGAACCTCGGGCACCCTCACCCTCTGGGGACATCTTCTGTAACATCGATAACACCATGCGCATAGCCAAAGCCCATTTTCTTTGAGGACTCTCTTTATATTAAGGGAGGTCTTTTGAAGGAGGCTTCTCGGATTGTAATGGTTTGGGAATAATTCCACGACAGGGCAGCTTGCGGTACAGATGCCGCACTCGAAACAGTGCTTCAGCCTCTCAGCGTCTAGGATTCCATTATGGACCCTAGTTCTGGCTTCCCTTGCCATCGTGTGTCGCCTTAGATTGGTTTCATAGTCTGTTATATAAACAATGGTTTACAATTGTAAACCTGCGTTTGGAAGAAGACAGCAGCATAAACGAAACGTACTAGTGTTTTTGGTATTCGTGTCTGAAGCATGACAAAATGTTGCAGATGTCATAAACGTTAAAGCCTTTTAACATGAAACCCTATCGATAACTTATGGAAATGGAAACAAAAGAGGGTTTGAAGGATGAAAAAACTGAGGTTAGTTCTGTATGGTGTCGGGGCGATAGGGAGCCGCATAGCCGAGTTCCTCTTGGAGAAAGAAGGCATAGAAATCGTTGGCGCCATCGACGTGGCAAAAGAGAAAGTTGGGAAGGATCTAGGCGACGTGTTAAACCTGAGTAGGCAGTTGGGAGTCAAAGTGTCCGACGACCCGAACGCCTTGCTTTCCAAGGTTAAGGCCGACGTAGTGATTCACGCAACCACCTCATTTATGAAACAGGCGTACCCGCAGATAGCCAAAGTCATAGAACACGGAGTGAACGTAGTATCCACTTGCGAGGAACTTTCGTACCCCTACTCTATGGAGCCGAAACTTGCAAAGAACCTTGATGAATTAGCCAAGGAGCATGGGGTAACCGTTTTGGGAACTGGCATAAACCCGGGCTTTCTAATGGACACGCTGATCATTGCTCTCACGGGTGTGTGTCAGAAGGTTGAAACAATCAAGATGGTCAGGATGATAAATGCAGCCATGCGCAGGGCTTCATTC
>JAOUMI010000119.1 GCA_029881555.1 Candidatus Bathyarchaeota archaeon
GATCCTGAGAATCAGGTGAACGACCTAATCCGCAGATACGAAGCCGGTGAAGAAGAAGCAAAACAATTGATCAGGGAGGTCTGCCAACTATGCCTTCAAGGCTTTAGAGAAACCCTGGGTAGAGCTGGAATCTCCCTTGATTCTTGGGATTGGGAGAGCGACTTCATTTGGAACGGCGACGTTATGCGGGTCATCGACGAACTGAGGTCAACTCCCTACGTTTTTCAGGTGGCAGGAGTCTTAGAATTCGACGCTGAAAAGGTTGCTCGAAACCTAGACCTTAAGGAAACACTGGGCTTGAAGGAAGATTATGAGCTGTCCTCCCTTACTCTAGTGAGAGCTGACGGCACCACACTGTATACAACACGAGACATCCCCTACCATTTGTGGAAGTTTCAGAAGGCTGAGAAAGTAATCAACGTGATCGGAATGGAACAAACCCTGCCCCAGCTGCAGTTGAAATTAGCCTTGAGCGCACTAGGCTACGTAGATTACGCAAGAAACTTGACTCACTTTGCCTACAATCTGGTAAGCCTTCCAGGCTATCGAATGTCCGGCCGCAGAGGTCGTTATATCACCCTTGACGAAGTTCTGGACGGAGCCGTCAAAAGGGCCTATGAAGAGGTCTCCAAGCGTTCTCCACACTTATCCGAAGAAGAGAAACAACAAATTTCAGAGTTCGTAGGTATGGGAGCCTTGAAATATGCTCTTGTTGAAGTGGACCCAACTAAGCCTGTGGTCTTCACTTGGGATAGAGTGCTTGACTTCGAGAAGAACAGCGCTCCCTACATTCAATACTCCCATGCTAGAGCTCGCAGCATCATAAGAAAAGCGCCCAGAGAACCAGAAAATCCTAACTATTCCCTGATGACAGACCCCACAGAGCGCGACATAGTCTTGACGCTGGCTCGTTTTCCCGAAATCTTCGTGGACGCAGCCGAGAACCTTAGACCCAACGCCATAGCAGACTTCGCCAATGCCCTAGCCGACAAGTTCAACAGGTTCTACACGAAACTTCCAGTCATAAAGGCTAAACCACCCGAGTTGAGCGATGCCAGACTTGCACTTGTCGACGCTGCGAGAATGGTTCTGAGAAACGCTCTAAACCTTCTTGGAATAGAAGCCCCCGAGAAAATGTGAGTTCTCTCTTGCATGTGGCACAGTTTACTTAAGAAAAACCTCGATTGTGGCAACTCATGTGCTATTTCCAATTGCATGTGCGCCAATCTTTAGAACTGTAAACTCAAGGCTTAAATGTCAAAGTCAACCATAATGTTTTCGCGTAAAAGCTGAGTTTTGGAGGTAAAGGTGTGGCAAAGTTCCCATCGGAAGAATGGATCAAATTGTTCAAGGACGAGGTTAACAAGAACGAGGCTTACGCTGATGCTGCAAAGGACTGGGAAGGGGACTTTCTGTTCATAGCAACTTCCGACGATAAACTAGATAAGGAAGTTGTTTTCTGGGTGGATCTATGGCATGGAAAATGCCGAGAAGTCGCCCAACTGCCAAGCAGAGAGGCAAAGAAGACGGAATTCGTTTATGAAGGTCCCTACGGAAACTGGGTGAAACTGATTAATGGAGAGATAGGCCCCATTCGTGGACTCCTAACACGAAAGTTCAAGCTCACAGGAAGCATGGCGAAGATTATGAAGTATACTAGAGCCGCGTCAGAGCTGGTGGGTTGTGCGAGCAAGGTTCCCACCGAATTTCTATAACCCCCCTTTTATTTTTTGGGAATATATTTTGGAAGAAACATCATGTGGGAGCTCACGTTTCCCCGAACAGTAGTAACAGGTGAGGGTGCACTAGAGTATTTGAAGGAAGTCGAGGGGAAGCGAGCACTCATAGTCACTGACAAGGTAATACATAAACTAGGTTTTGTGGAGAAAATAGCGAGCTATCTAGAGAAGGCTGGGCTGGAGGTGAAGGTCTTTGATGAGGTGGAGCCTGAGCCTTCCGTAGAGACGGTGGTAAAGGGAGCTGAGTTTGCTAGGAAATGTGGCCCCGACTGGCTAATCGGGCTGGGTGGCGGTAGCTGTATGGACGTGGCAAAGGCTATGTGGGTTCTCTATGCGAACCCCGATGTCGAAGTTGCGGAAATCAACCCATTTACGAAGTTCGGGGTAAGAGAAAAAGCAAGGTTAATTTGCATCCCAACAACAAGCGGAACCGGAGCGGATGCAACGTGGGCAGCTATAATCACCGATGTGAAGGAAGAGAGGAAGATGGAACTCCCCTCTAGAGAAATAGTATCTGATATAATTATACTCGATCCTGAGCTCCCAAAATCCATGCCTCCAAGCTTGGTGGCAGATTCGGCCTTAGACGCGCTCACCCACGCAATAGAGGCTTACGTCTCCCAATGGAGAAATGACTTCTCGGACGCCCTAGCAATCAATGCAATACAGATTATTTTCAAATATCTTCCAAGGGCTTATCGAAATCCTGACGACAAAGAAGCCAAAGAGAAGATACATAACGCAGCCACCATGGCTGGCATAGCCTTCGGCAACTCGCAAGTAGGCATTGCCCACGCGATGGGGCATTCCCTTGGCGCCATCTTCAAAGTTCCGCATGGCAGAACTGTAGATCTTTTCCTTTCGTACTCAATTGAGTACGGGGCAAGAGAAGCTATGGGAAGATATGCTGATATCGCTAGGGCAATCGGTGTTGAAGCCGAAACGGACGAAGAGGCAGTGGAAAAGCTGGTCGGCACCGTCAGGAGGCTTGATCGTAAGGTAGGGGAACCTGCTTCAATCAAGGAATTGGGAATAAGTCGGGAGGATTTTGAGAAGAGACTAGATGATTTGGTGACGCGAGCAGCGAATTCGTCTTGCACCTTTATGAATCCACGGGTTCCAGATGTGGAGGACACTAGAAAAC
>JAOUMI010000120.1 GCA_029881555.1 Candidatus Bathyarchaeota archaeon
TTTGGGATGAACGAGCAATTGTAATCAACGTTAAGCGCAAGGGTTTAGTGGTGATATCTGGTTGTGCTCATGCAGGCATTATTAACACAATTCGCCACGCGCAGCAAATAACGGGAGTTACTGAGGTTTGTGCCACGATGGGCGGTTTTCACTTGGCTGGGAGAGATTGTGAACCAAGGATTAGTCAAACAGTTGAAATGTTACGGAAGTTTAATCCTAAGATTGTAGTGCCGATGCACTGCACTGGTTGGAGAGGAAAATACGCAATCTTTGAGGCTATGCCTCAGGCTTTTGTATGGAATAGTGTCGGAAACCTTTATTGCTTTTAGCGCGCGCCGTAGAAAGGTTTGATGTAGTTAGAAATGTGATTGTGATACCTCTGTAGAAACTTCCTAAGTGAAATCTTTTGCTCTAGTTATTGGGGCAAATGGTTGCGTTCGGAAACAAATGGGGCAATGCGTAGCGGTCTTCCTTCGGTGAGTGCTTGAACTGTCTTCTTTCTCGCACTTTGTATGAGCCTCCAGATAGTCCCTCTGGACACACCCATTCTCTCTCCAGCCTCCTCCTGAGAGAGGCCTTCTAGGTCTACTAGTCTAAGGGCTTCAAGTTCGGCTGATTCGATGTAGACGGGTTCCGGATTTCCTTGAGGAGTGGGAGTGAATTTTTCTACTGTAGGAACCTTCTCTAT
Source organism: Candidatus Bathyarchaeota archaeon (assembly GCA_029881555.1). Taxonomy (GTDB): domain Archaea; phylum Thermoproteota; class Bathyarchaeia; order Bathyarchaeales; family Bathyarchaeaceae. The sequence continues at coordinate 689 of JAOUMI010000120.1, forward strand.
ACTTATTGGCTTTGGAATTCTCCCTCTTTTGCCTCGTCTACGTCTATGTTGCCACCCCATCTTGAATCACTTGTTTAGTATGTTGACCGTAACTTTTATATATTTATGTGCATTATTCCATAATTGATTGTGTGCATAAGCACAAAATGAAGATTTCGGAGGTGAAGAAATATGGGTTGGAGAGGACGAGGAAGAGGTGGAGGTTGGGTTGGACCGTGGCCAGGAAGAGGCCCGTTTAGTTATTTGCCTCCTTGGCAGAGACCCGGTTGGTTGTACGGCAGAGGAGCATGCTGGTGGCTTTTCGCTCCATACCTTCAGACAACCACTCCACAGGCTCCGGCTGTTATACCGCCTACCTATACAGCGGTTCCCAAAGAACAAGAAATAGCCATGTTAGAAAATCAAGCAAAATGGCTTGAGCAAACACTGGAGCAAATCAGAAAACGGTTAGAAGAGCTTAAGAGTAGTGAAAAAGAATGACAAGGCTTAGAATAGCTGTTGCCACGAAAGGACGAGAAGGGCTAGGAGATAGTGTATCAGAGGTTTTCGGCAGAGCAAACAATTTCACTATCATAGATGTCCAGGAAGGCGCAATTAAAAACGTGAAGGTACTCGAGAACCCTGCGGTATCTTATCAGCATGGAGCTGGCCCTATTGTTGTGAAAATGCTAATAGACTTAAATGTTAATCTCGTTATAGCACCTGAGTTCGGTCCAGGTGCCTCAACGTTGCTTGAACAACACAATATAGAGAAAGCTTCTATGAAAGCGGGCACTGTAGTCAGTGAAGCTGTCAGAAAGACTCTAAGTCAGCAGAAGTCGAGTTGAAGTCAAAGTCTGCAGCAAAGTCTTTATCTCTCGTTAAACCGACTTTGTAGTGCAACGTTAAATCGACAACAATCTGAACGCTATTCCTCCCAAAAGCAAGGCCAACAGTATTTCGAAAACAGTGATGAATGATGTTTTCTTCCATCCAAACTCTTTAACCAAGGCTGCGATGGTCGCTATACACGGTATGTAGAGCATAGCTACCAGAGTGAATACAATCATCTGAATTGGAGTCATGACTTGTGCAAAATTCGTTGTTCCGAACAGAGTTGCGAGCATTATCAACGTCAGTTCTTTTCTTAGCACACCGAAGATCAACGTTATCCCTGTGATGGCGGGTAACCCTAGCCAAGTAACGGTTACAGGACTGAAGATGTTTGCGATCGGTTCCAGCAAGTTGAGAATCTCTACCATTTTGATTACTAGGCTACCTACAATTATGAGGGGGAAGGCCATCGTTACGAATTCTATCAATCTAAACCAAGTTTGCTTCAACACCGTTTTCAGGTGAGGCGCTCTGTAGTCACTCATCTCCATTATTAGTGCGGTTGGTTCACCAGGCAAAGCCTTGAACGCCAGTCTTCCTAGGAAGAAAATAATCAACAAGTCGATTATGTATAAGGCTAGGGCCCATTGAATACTGACGAATGCCCCAACCAGACCAAGAATGATAACCGTTGTTGCGGCGCAGGGTACCAGCGTAACAACGAAGGCTGCGAGAAGCCTCTCTCTTGTGGTCTCCATTATTCTGCATCCTAAACACCCCGGAACGTTACAACCGAAGCCGAGCATGATCGGAATGAAGGCCTTCCCGTGTAGACCTATTTTGTGCATGAAATTGTCCATCAAAAACGCGATTCTGCTGAGGTATCCAGAATCCTCAAGAAAGTACAAAATGAAGTAGAAGGGAAGGATATAGGGTAGCGCTACTGTAACCCCTCCTATGATCCCCTCCATGACTCCGCCCCAAACCAGTTTTCCAACAACTCCGGTTCCGAATATACCTTCAAAAATCGGCTTCAAGCCATAAAGAGAATCACCCAAAAGACCAGATGTGTAGTCTCCGAAAGCAAAGATGACATAGAAGATTGAGAGCACTGAAACAGCCATTATTGGATAGCCAGAAATTTTGTGGGTTGTTAGGGTATGTATTCTCTCTGCCATCGACGGCTTTATTGGAGGAGTTATCTCTCGAACTTCTCGAGCAATCCTGCTTGCAACTTCGTATCGCTCAGAAGTAATTACGGTTGAACAAGAGTGTTCGTGGATTTCCTCAATTTCTTTTGCAAGCTTTTCTGCAGTCGAAACGATCTCAGGGTTTATGTTAGCGATTTCTTTTTTTACCTT
>JAOUMI010000121.1 GCA_029881555.1 Candidatus Bathyarchaeota archaeon
ACCTGCGAATGTCTGAACTGAGAAAGTGTCCAACCCCAATGACCCAGAGCTTGATCGCCAACGATGTTGACCATCAGACGATTGACAGCCTCATGAATACTATTGAAAAAAATGTGGGTCTATACCGAAGGTATCTTAAGCTAAAGGCCAAGCTGATGGGCATAGACAAGCTAGCCAACTACGATGTGATTGCTCCTCTGCCTGAAGCCCCCGAAATGGACTATGCTTGGAGAGAAGCTCGGCAGGAAATAATAGATGCATACATGGGATTTGCTGAGGAGATAGGGGGTTGGGTTAATGAGATGTATGAAAAGCGGCACATTGACGGTGAGGTACGGAAAGGAAAACGCTCAGGCGCTTTTTGTGCTTCGTGGCTGGCTGGAAAGAGCGCTTACATCTTACAGAGCTTCAATAGGAGGATACGTGACGTCTTCACTCAGGCACACGAGTTGGGCCATGCAGTTCATGCGTATCTCGGTTCAAGGGCGCAGAAGCCGAGCAACTATGAGATAGGCAGTTGCATTGCGGAAACTGGAAGTATATTTGGCGAACTGCTGTTGACCGAACGTCTGCTCTCCAACGCCAAGACAAAAGAGGAGAAACAGGCAATCCTCGTCAGTATACTGGACGAGTTCGGCACGGCGGCTTTCCAGGTCTCTGCTCGTGTTTTCTTTGAGCAAAGCATGTATGACGCTGTGAAGCGTGGGCAGTTCTTAGATGGAGAAGCTGTTGCCAAGTTGTGGGTCACAGCGCGGGATAAAATCTACGGCGATTCCGTTGATTGGCTAGATCTGATGAAGTGGGAGTGGACGAAGACGCCGCATTATTTCATGGCAAACTATCGCTTCTACAATTATCCTTACGTGTTTGCCCAGCTGTTTGTATTCGCTCTGTACCGGCTTTACAAGGAACAAGGAGAGAGCTTTGTTCCTAAGCTGAAGAGGCTCCTAGCTGCAGGTTCCAGCAAGCCTCCCCGTGAGCTTGGCGCCGAACTAGGCTTTGACATCGCTGATGAGACGTTTTGGGAGAAGGGCATGAATCAGGCTAGGGAATTCATTGATATGCTTGAAGAAACCCTCTGATTCCCGCACACGTGAAGGAGCCAAAATCGTGCACGTCACCGACATGAATTACATGTTCCGTAAACTGAAGTAAATGTCTATACCTGTAGATTGAGCAGAAATCTAGCAGATTGGAACTAATCCGGTTCCAGTGGAGATATCTCCCGCACATTCCCCCTTTTATTAGCAACCGTTTGTAGCAGTCAAAGTTCCGTGAAGTTACTGAAACTTTTGTGGCAGTTGCGCGAGCCTACAAAAGAAATAAAGCGTGGCGGTGCGTGTGTCCTCAAAGAAAAGGTGAGTAGCCAAGATGGATCTGGATAAAGCCTTAAAGGGTAGGCGAAGCATTCGAAGTTACCTTGACAAAAGAGTTCCCGAGGAGTTGATCAGACAAATCATAGAAGCTGCCACCTTTGCTCCTTCAGCGAAGAACGCTCAGCAATGGCGTTTCACAGTGCTCACCGGAAACGCGAAAAAGGAGCTAACTGATCTGTTCCGGCGTGAGCTTGAGCTGGTTTGTGAAAGAATCGGTCGAGAGAACATGGGCTCCTCTTTCGCGTCATGCGGCATTATGGAGGAAGCCCCGGTTGTGATTATGGTTTGGAACGCTGGAAAGATGGGCTGGGAGACTGAGATTCATAGTGTTGCAGCTGCGATTCAGAACATGCTCCTTAAGGCTTATGATTTAGGATTAGGAACGCTGTGGATTGGGGATATCTTGTACGCGCTTAAGGCATTGAAGCAGCATTTTGGCAAGCCCTGGAAGCTAACAGCAGCTGTTGCGGTTGGATGGCCTGCGCGTATTCCAGAGCCCCGTCCGAGAAAGTCGGTCGACGAAGTCACCGAGTTCTTGAGCTGACTTATAGGGCGCGTCCAGAATTCAGCAGATTGGGATTTTTCCTTGGGCTAGTTCCATGCAGAATTTGTCTATGTTTCCCAGTTCGTAGTCTAGTACTTCTTTTATTCCATGTCTGACTTTTTTTAGTGAGTTGTTTCCTTTCATTATGACTTGGGCTGCTGCAATTGCCGGCTGGTCTATGGGACTTCCGATTCTGCTTAACAGCCAGATGTAGACTTCTTCAACTTCGGGCACTTCCTCATGAACGTGCTGGGCTATCTTGTATGTTAGGACGTTGTAGATTTTTCCGACGTGGCTGACGGGGTTTTTGCCAGCCGCAGCCTCTGAGCAGAAGGGTCTGTTCAGCGATATTAAGCCGTTTACACGGTTTCCTCTGCCCACCTGTCCGGAGTCGCCGCTGTCTGCACTTGTACCCAAAACCGTTAGATATGTGCCGTCTATGCCCCTGCCACGCACATCCAAAGTGTTTAATTCCACGTTCACCTTGTCGAAATCTGTGTTCACCCTGACGAACCCGTGGGTTTCTTCTAGGATTTTCGCTTTCTTTTCGAAATATTCTTCTTCGCTGCTTATGTAACGGTCGACGAAAGCCATTGAAATCGTTAGGTTTAGGTGGTTGTTGTTTCTGGAACCCATGACTTTTATGTCTTCACCGGATTCTGGAAAACGTTGCTTAAACTCTTTCGAGTTCAGAAACTGCTCGGTTTTCAGAACAATTTTCTCTGTTCTGGTCATTGGTGCATAACCTACAGCCGCAGAAGTGTCATTAGCTCCTAGAACTTTTCCTTTCCGCTTGAAAATGTCCACAAGACCTACGGAGCCTGGTTTCAGCTCAACCTGATATCTCACGTGCTTCTCAGGGTCTACAAAACGCATATTCGCCTTGAACCATTCCTTAGCGACGTTTA
>JAOUMI010000154.1 GCA_029881555.1 Candidatus Bathyarchaeota archaeon
AGTGCTGGTTCCCATCGAAGCGTGCAGGAGGCATGGCGTAGAGCCAACCTCCCTCTACCCATTCGAGGGAAAAAATTACGCTGTTTCAGGGTTGAATGTCGTGGACGGTCGAAAAATCTTAGAGGGAGAGCAAGAGCAGGAAGTTTTGATTTCGGATAGAGTAGAAGTCGCGATCAATGTAAACACGAGGCGAGATTTGGAGGCGGCGGAGAAATATCTTCGAGAAAAGACTGACACGAAGGGTGTTTGATGGCTGCGTCGAGAATCCTCAAGGATCTCCTATCGTTTTTAACCATTCTTCCAATAAAAATGGATCAAGATACGTTTGTCAACGCAGCCAAATTCATGTACCTCTTTCCGTTAGTAGGCGGAGTCATTGGTGTATTGTCCGGTCTTGTGGCGATCGCCTTGTTTCAATGCTTGCCGGGTTTGATTGCTGCTTTTCTAACCTTCTCATTCACGTTGCTTCTAACTGGGCTCCACCACATGGACGGGCTTCTCGACTTTGGAGACGGCATAATGATTTATGGGTCGGCTGAAGAGAAGATTCGGGCCATGCACGATGTAAATACAGGGGTCGGAGGTGCAACTCTGGGATTGCTGGTAATCATATTGACTGGCTCATGTATTGCCTACATTCCCAGTCAAATCCTCTTCTTTTCGATCTTGTCCTCCGAGGTTTCGGCGAAATTGGCGATGGTGGCGGCCGCAACGTTCGGGGAAGTAGTTGATAAAAGTTCGGGGGCGCCTTTCGTCAGAGCCATGAAGAGGAGATGGTTCTTGGCTGTCTCCTTTGTCTTGTCCGCATTGATTTGCCTCCCAAGTTTGAATTTTCTTGTGTTGCTCGTACCGCTCATAGGAGTCTTCGCCGGCTTCATCATAGCTTGGATCTCGAATAGACATTTCAAGGGCGTGACAGGTGACGTCTTCGGAGCCACCAATGAGTTAGCTAGGCTAGCCTGCCTGATCTTTATTCTAGCTTTAGCGAAGTACCTTGCACTGTGACCGATGAGGGGAGTCGCTCCTATGCAGATGCGACCTGAGTGCGAAAGTTGCCGTTATGTAGATTAATACCGCAGCGTTCAAGTCGATTTTTGTTGCTCATCAAGTTGTTGTCGTTGTTCTAAAAAGTTCTCATGACAGACCCTTAGGCAAGCAAAGCGGCAGTTCCACGGTTTACATTTGGACTCATCAGGACGTTCCCTTCCGATCAATGCCCCAGTAGGACAAGCCTCAAGACATAGATTACAACCAGCGCAAGGGTTCCCGTCACATGGGGCGTCTGGCTCTAGCGGCGCGTCCGTAATGATCATGGATAAATGAACGGATGGGCCATACTGTGGAGTGACGAGGAGTCTGTTCTTGCCGACGCGTCCAAGTCCAGCTGAGACAGCCGCGTCCTGCAGTCTATGATAGACCCCATACCATCGTCGTTGACGGGCTAGCGAGCGCTCACTGAAAGGTCGTTTGTGAAGCTCATCCGTCCATAAATGAAAATCGATTTCGGTCGTAAACGAATGCGCCTTGTACCCTTTTTCGGTGAGAAATCCTCTCAATTTTTTGTCGATGAGGGTTAGTAGCTTTTCCATCCGACTGTACCAGCTTTCCTTAGAAAGCTCAGCAACGCTTTCAAATTTTACAGCGTACACGACAACGGCTTTGGCATCGGATAATATCTTCATAGGCTTGTCCCTAGTCGGTATGTCGTCGAAAACCCTAAGTTCGGTAACTCCTATCAGGTCAACATGGTTTCGAAACGCCGTCTTCTTAAGCTCCTGAGTTAACGTCGTATCATATACTGCCATTTCCAATTCTCCTCAATCTAGTGATGAAAATTTTAAAACTCATCAGCAAAATAATCGAGCATTAATCAAGTAAGTGTTTCGGCATGGTACATTTCACACTTAAATATAACGCTGACCAGAAACCGCATATGCGTGCGTATTTCTTGATCTAATCACTCAATTTTTCCTCGCTCTATAGGCTCACTCAAAAGCTTCCTGTCTCATTCTGCTATCCCAACCCAGCATAGATCTGAATCAGCCTTCTTGTTTCTTTATTGCCTCGGCTACAGCTATCTTCGTTGAGACACCGATTAATTCACCTA
>JAOUMI010000018.1 GCA_029881555.1 Candidatus Bathyarchaeota archaeon
AAGTTCCGATGTGAATCTCTTGAACTTTCCGACTAAGGCTATCTCTGGAGGAACCACTCCTCTCTCCTTAATATCTCCACGTGCAACCATTCTGCCAACGATGGAAGCTGTGTATCCGGTAGTGCGTGCCATAGAAGTCACCCTTCGTTGTTTGTCGAAAAAGTCAACCATAACAAAAGAATGTTCTACTTTGTTTCCGTCTTTTTTTCCTGTAACATCAACCCTAAGGACGGTAACGTCTTCCTCCCCGCCTAGCCTTATGGTCTTGTCCAAAATGGAAACCGCTACTTTGCGTGGTATTATCTTGACGTCATCAACCTGTATGGGTTCAGTGCTGAAGAAACCAGTGTCTCTGAACGCCCGAATCTTTTCAGCGTGCCCTGGCCAACGGGCGGTCTTCTCGTCCATGTTCTTGACTTTTCCCTTCATAGTACGCAACAATGTCGAAAGTCCGTCAGTATAGAACGCCTCCAGCTCTCCAACCCCGGGAAATTCGACTTTCTCCAGCCCAGACAGAGTGTCTACTTCAACTATCTTTCCATTCATCACGATTCGAGCCTTCTCACAATACATGTCAACAAGACCTTGAGTTGAAAACACGATTCTGTATCCGAGAGGAGGAACCGGCTTCTGGGGAATCCCACCACACAGAATGTGAATCTCTTCCGCTTCGTCCATGAGGCTTACGCCATAACCCGCGAGAACGTTTGCTAGGCCTGGAGCGACACCACAATCAGGTACAAGGGTGACTCCAGCTTCTTTTGCTGGAGTGTCAAGTTTCCAATGCTGTTCTTCGTAGGACAGATCTACTAGGTGTACGCCAGCTTCTACAGCGGTCTTACCAGCTAGGAAACTTATCTCATAAGGAAGGGCGTTCACCACTATGTCGACATTCTTCATCAATTTTTTTGTGGCTTGTTGGTCCATAACGTCAACACGTTGCCCCGAAACCTTGTCACTCTCGAGCCTAGCGGCGAGCTGCTCCGTTTTTTTCTCGTTAAAATCGCCGAGAACAACCTTAGAGACCTCATCGCTCTGAGCCATATCCATAGCTATGGCCGAGCCCATCTTTCCACAGCCTAGAACCAAGACCCTCACATCTCAACCCCCTTACTTCTTCACCTCATCATCCTTCTGTAAGTGCCTATACAAAGATTTAAGATTCTTCTCGGATTAGTACTCCAACGCAAGGTGAGAAAAGTGGAACTCAAAGGTCTTCAGTTAAGGGTTCTCACTAGTGACGAGGTCTACGAAATCCATTTGGCTGCATTGGAAATCTTAGATCGCGTCGGTGTTAAGGTGCTAGAGCCAAAAGCGTTTTCAGTCTTGAAAGAAGCCGGGGCTAATGTGAACCAAGACAAGAGGATTGCCAGAATTCCAAACTATCTCGTGAGTGAAGCTGTAAAAAAGGCTCCAAGTAGTTTTGCTCTTTATGGCAGAGATGGAAAGTACAAGTTGCGGTTAGGTGGTAAAAGGACTTACTTTGCCCTACCTGGAACGGGTGTAAACGTTCTAGACTTAGAAACAGGAAAATGTAGAAGTTCAACACTGGCAGACGTAAAAAAATTTTACAGGTTAGCTGATGCCTTACCCAACGTTCATCATGCTTCACTAGCAGTTGAGCCGACAGATATCTCAAATCCTGTTGCTTCCCTGTATTCCATACTTGAAGGTTTCAGAAACACGACGAAGACAATAGATGGCGATAGCTACGGAGAAACTGGGGCTTTAGATACCATTCAGATAGCTTCCATAGTTGCTGGTGGAATAGATGAGCTCAGGAAAAAGCCTAGACTCTTGGGCTATGTAAACCCTGTAAGCCCATTACAACAATCTAAGGAAATGATGGAAGGCTTATTAACATACGCTAAATACGGCCAACCCGTTATAATAGCTCCAGAGGCTCAAGCGGGAGCAACAGCACCTGTCACTTTGGCAGGTTTATTGGCACAACAGAACGCAGAAATCCTCAGCGGAGTAGTTATAACGCAACTGCTGAATCCAGGTAGCCCCGTACTCTATGGAGCTGTCTCAACTATTATGGATATGAAAGAGGGAAACGTAGCGTTAGGGTCAGTTGAAACGGGCTTGATTAATGTAGCGGCTGCTCAATTAGCTCGTTTTTACAACCTACCCAGTCGAGGAACTGGAGGCACCACAGAGGCAAAGGTTCCGGACCTTCAAGCAGGTTATGAAAAGGCCATAACTTTGATGGTGGCTTCTCTTGCTGGCATCAATTTCATCTATGACGCTGCCGGTTCTCTTGAATCAACATTGACAGCTTCTTTCGAACAAGTTGTTGCTGACAATGAACTCTGTGGAATGGTGGAAAGAGTCGGTCAAGGGATTGACGTTTGTGATGAAACTTTAGCCATCGACATAATAGAGGCGGTGGGACCTAGTGGCCAGTACCTAACCCAAAAACACACTATCGAACACTTAAGAAAAGAACATTATCTGCCTTCTATCCTCAGCAGACAAAACAGGTTAAAATGGGAGAAAGCTGGTTCAAAGACGTTGAGAGACGTTGCACGTGAAGAGGCTAAGAGAATATTAAAAGAACATGAACCTGAGCCTTTAGAGCCGGAAGTGGATAAAGAACTAGAAAAAACAATCAGAAAACTAGAAAAGAAAAGAATACGATTTTCAAAAGTCTAATACATCTTAGCTTAACTCTTCGTAGGGCGGTTGGTTCGTGGTGCCGCGGGCCGGACTTGAACCGGCGACAACCCGGTCTTCAGCTTCACCCTCAAGCGGAGACTACCACCGAGTCGGGTGCTCTCCCAGTCTGAGCTACCGCGGCACGTACTCAACAAGATTCGCACGTTTATTTTTAAGTTTTCGGAAAAGATGTAGATTAGACTGAGCTTAAACTGCGACATGCACCGCACGGAAACTATGGGCTTAGCACCTTAGCAAGTCTTATCTTGCCAGTTGCTTCTCGATTCTGGCAAGTTTTTTCTTCTTTTTCTTCTCTTTCCTTTCTTTCTTTTTGAGGGGCTTAGGTTTTCCTCCTCTATTCCTCCCCTTTAATCCGCCCTTCGCACTTCCGCTCATGAAAATGTCTCCTATTTCTCAGACTAGAAATTGTTCGCGCTTCTTAAAAATATTCTTTGCTCACTCCATTTCCGCCATGTGTCTTAAAACTAGCGCATATAAATGTTTGAACATCAGTTGAACTCGTCGATAGTGGGCCGGGCCGGATTTGAACCTGTAACCCTCGCCACGTGAGATTGTTGTCATGGTTGCCGAAGGCTTGACGCACGGGTGCTCAAATGTGAAGATGGGAGCAGAGATACCGCTGTCTGCGTCGTTTGAGTCTGTCAGGGGTCGGTCTTTCCATAGTTTTTGCTGTATATTGCTAAGTCATAGAAATCTATGACGTTGTCGTTGTTAATGTCGCACGGCTCATCCCAACTAGAACTCTGTGGCGTTGCTCCGTAGGCCCTGCCAATTCGAGTCAAGTCATGTAGGTCAACGACGACGTCGCCGTTTATGTCACCTGCGATTGTGATTTGAACTATGCCATCGACGTATTCGTTGTCGGCTGTGTCGATTTCACCTGGAACTGTGCTGGCTTTGGCGCTTATTGTATAGTTTCCTTTAGCTACACCCGTTGTGTCCCAAATGAACGTTAAGGCGACGTTTGCGTCGGGAATCAGATCACCAATGGTCTGTGTTTCGATTGGGGTTGTGTTGTAGTATGCGATGACATCGAAGGTTTCGGAGTAGTCGCCTTGATTTTCAACAGTTGTATTTATGGTCACAGAAAACCCGGCCCCTACAACCGTTTTTGAGGTTGTAACGCCGACAACTGCCACATCACGTAGCGGATGGGCTTCTAAGTAAAGTGTGTGTAAAACGTCAGTGAGAAAGTTTACTGCGAGGTTAAGTGATTCTCCGCATCTATCTATGAACGTGGGATTACTCCAATTGTAGTTTTGGTTCATCCAAACGCATGTTAGGTCACCGTCAACGTCGAAAGTAGTGTCATAGGCGATTTGGGTTGCCGCATCATACGCGGAGATTACCGCTAGGACGTCGTCAAAGGCGAGATACGAATTGAACTCGTCTTCGTAGCTATCGGTTCGTGTGTTCACACGCCCCTCGTATTTGCTGTGATTTTGCCCTTTTCCCCAATCTGTGCCAGAGCCCATTACATGACAGAAAACAGCTACGTCAACAATGTAGTGGCTCATAATCCCAGCAGTCTTCGAAGCATTTGCAAAGTCGCCCGACTCAAGAAAGCTCAAAGCGTTATAGTATTCCTCAGACGCTCGAACTGCTGCATCATCCTCTTGGAGGCTTCCATTGGACCAGTAATAGATGTGATGTTTTCCCATGTCGCCGATGCCATCAGGCGCTCCCCCATTATCGGGCAGTTCGGTTCCATACAAATAAGCCACGAGATTATTCAAAATATACTGCTTCTCCTCTTCCGGCAACCAGTCTAAAGCGTGTTGAGCAATCCAGTCATGGGTTCCATAATCTGGATTAGACGGATCATTGCTATAACCACCATTGCTCCAAGCCGAAACATCCGTCGCAAACCATGTTGTCGAAAAAAGCAGCAAAATGAAAACAAGCGACATTGCAACTTTTAACTTCAGTTTTGAACCTCCCTATGAATACTGTGACTCAAATATTTATCACTTTCAGTTTCCTGTCAAATACAACAACCTACATCATCCTAAACAGCAAACGAGAATTCGTTTTGGTGGGCCGGGCCGGATTTGAACCGGCGATCTTCGCCGCGTGAGGGCGACGTCTTAACCACGCTGGACTACCGGCCCACAAAGGTTTAAACGGTAAACTAATCCGTTTATATCTTTCGTCACCAAGCCATGACCGAAACTGCACGGAGAATGTTGAAGAAAGGAGAAATACTGTAATCATTTTTGTACCTAAAATCCCATCCCTCCCAATCTGGGTCCCAAACAATTTTTTCTATTGGCACCCAAAAGACTACTATCTTTCTACCGACACGCAAAAGTTAACGTACCAATTCTCGCTTCTTCCACCGCAGGTTCTTGCTCCTGCATTTCCTACACTTAGTAGCACTAGAAGCATTCCGAGCCCCACATTCTCGACAAATTTTCATGTAGAGCCTATGCTTCTGAGCAATAGTCTTTTTAAAGGGATCCATGATCGGCACAGCGTTCCACCCCTCTCTGTAAATCAGTTACGTCTCAGACTCAGCCCCACCAAATATACCTTTCCCCCTCAACCTCTCAGCCAACATTTTCGCCACGTCGCTGGGTTTTTCAGCCACCCCAACACCCGCCGCCCTAAAAGCTTCAATCTTGCTCTGGGCAGTTCCAGTTCTTCCCATGATAATGGCTCCGGCGTGCCCCATCCTCCTTCCAGGAGGCGCGGTTCTACCAGCTACAAATGCAACCACGGGTTTGTCGTATCCTTCGGCAGAGATAAAATCTGCGGTTCGTTCTTCCATGTCTCCCCCGATCTCACCTATCAAAACAACCCCCTCGGTGTGCTCGTCCCCCTCAAACTCTCTGAGAACCTCCACGAAACTTAAGCCAACAACAGGGTCTCCGCCTAACCCCAGACAGGTAGACTGACCCAGACCCCTCGTGGAAAGCCCTACTGCAATCTCATATGTTAGGGTTCCACTTCTAGAGGCTATACCCACGGTTCCCCTCCTGAAAATGTGTGCAGGCATTATACCGAGCTTGCACTCACCCGGTGTGATGATGCCCGGGGTGTTGGGACCAATAACGACTGCTCCTTGCTGTTTTGCGCGCGCCATAACTAGCACCGCATCTCTCACTGGAATGTGCTCGGTAATGATCACAAGAGTTCTCAACCCGCCCTCAAGAGCTTCAAGAGCAGCGTCAGCGGCGAAGGAAGCTGGAACAAAGATCACGGAGACATCTGCATCATGCTTTTTCAGCGCTTCTTCCACTGTGTCGTAAACTGGAACGTTGTGAACTCGTGTTCCCCCCTTCCCAGGCGTCACACCCGCAACAATCTGAGTTCCGTAGCCGAGCATGAGCCCCGTGTGGAAGCTTCCTTGGGTTCCGGTTATACCCTGAACGATGGCTCTAACATGTGTGTCAACAAAGATCCCCAAGGGTAGATTCACCGTCCAGCTTTTGCGATCCTAACAGCCCTCTCAGCGGCTTCTTCCATGCTATTCAAGACTTGAACGCCCGCCTCCACGAGAACACGCTTCCCCTCCTCCTCGTTGGTTCCCACCAGCCTTATAACCATGGGCTTGACAAAGCCAATTCGACTCTTTGCATCCAAAACGCCCTTAGCGATCTCGTCGCACCTTGTGATGCCTCCCAAAACGTTGACCAAAACAACTTCAACCCGCGGGTCGGATAAGACGAGGTTGAGAGCCGCGGCCATTTTCTCGGAAGAGGCGCCGCCGCCCACATCGAGAAAGTTCGCCGGTTTTCCCCCGTACAGCTGAATTGCATCCAGCGTGGCCATCACTAAGCCTGCGCCGTTTCCGATTACGCCGATGTTTCCATCGAGTTTAACGTACGCCAACCCGCTCTTTCGAGCCTCCAGCTCTTGCGGGGTTAGCTCAGTTCCGCCCTTTTCAATCAGTCGCCTCTGAAAGCTTGGGTGTCGATAAAGAGCGTTGTCGTCAATTATGAGACGGGCGTCTGCTGCAACAAATTTTCCATCCGTTGTTTCAACGAGGGGGTTCATTTCGCACAGTTCGGCGTCATAGTCCATTGCCACTCTGTAGAGTTTGAGAAAAATCGCCGCGATCTCCCGCATTTGATTCCCCCTGTAGCCCAGTTTTTTGGCGATTTGGCGAGCGTGGTAGGGGCGGAACCCGTACAAGGGGTCGATGGAGACCTTGACGATCTTTTCCGGCTTGGTGGTGGCGGTTTCCTCTATCTCAATCCCGCCCTCAGAGGAGGCAATGGCTACGTAACTGCGGCTGGAGCGGTTCAAGGTTATGCCAAAGTAAAGCTCCTTACGTATGGGAAGCTTTTCCTCCACCAGAACGCTTCGAACTCTGAGGCCTCTTATTTCTGTACCCAGCAGTTTCCTCGATGAAAGTTCAGCTTCTCTAGGTGAGTTCGCGAAAAGGATGCCGCCGGCTTTTCCTCTTCCAGCCACTAGAACCTGAGCCTTGACGACGACTGACACCTTGACTCGTGTAGCTGTCTTCCGAGCCTGTGCGGGGGAGCTTGCCAGCCCTCCATTGGGAATTGGTATTTCATACTTGGAGAAGATTTCCTTCGCCTCGTACTCAAAAAGCTTCAACAGAGAGCCCTCAGATGCTATTTGAGGGTTTGGATGGTAACATAAGATTTCGTGTCCTGAATTCCCTCCACCGAAGCCAACCCTTTGAGCGTCTCGTTCAGCTTTTCCCGCTCTACCACAATGATCGCGTCCATTTCACCGGTAACCCTAAAAACTCGCTGAATGGGAAACTTTACCATCTGCTGGTACACTTCCCCCCTCTTAAGAGGCGAGACCTTGATGAAAATAAAGGCTGGGTTCGCGGACACTCCCAACGCGCTCAGCCCCCTTTCTGTTACGTCTATAAACCCTCTGCCAGTTCGAATGCACCCGTGATCTCGGAGCTTACGCAGATGCACGTTTAATGCCTGTCGACTTATCTCGAGTTTTTTTGCCAATTGGCTTTGTTTTACCTCTAATGTGTAGGTTGTCAGGGGTCTGCCTTGCTCGTACAGCATCCGAAGCAGGCGAAATGAACGTCCGGTTGGAATCTGTGTACTCACAAAATCACCCGTGTTTAGTTAAACCGTATCTTTACATAAGTCAATAAAATGAAGCGTCGATATAAAAGTTATACTATCGCAACTCAGATATGAGCTGTAAAAAACCACAACTTATTTATTCATAAGACCATACGAATTTACGTACGAGCAGAGAGTGAGGCAGTGATATGTCAGAGAGAAACTCTGTGTTGATCGGGCGAAAACCAGCTATGAACTACGTGTTGGCTTGCATAACCCTCTTCCACGGCGGAGCAACTGAGATAAACGTGAAGGCAAGGGGAAGAGCCATCAGCCGAGCCGTTGACGTCGTTGAGATCACAAGGCGCCGATTCCTACCGGACATAAAGGTCAAAAGCATAGACATAGGCACGGAACAGATGGCACCCACCGAAGAGAGAAGCAGTCCTACAAACGTCAGCACCATTGAGATCAAACTAGGAAAATAGGTGACGTCAGCAACTTAACAAGCTCCGCCACTTTTCTCTATTTTTAATATAAATTATATGTACACAACGTTAAGGCAAAGGAAAAGTAAGTAAGGAATCTGATCGTGTATGCTCGGTAAGTTTATATGACCTCAACGCTTTCTCTGTATGATACGCTTCATGTTGATGAGGATGATGATCGGTAAATGCCGAAGATGGCCAACATCTGTGATTTCTGCTTAAAGAGTGGAATATTGTGTCCCAAGTGTCAAGCGAATCTCAGGTCAGGGAAGGTAACTGATATAGACCTAAAGGTCGGCCGACTGCTTTTGTCGCTTGAAAACACGTATTCCCCTCTTCAAGCCATCCGTTTTTATGGGGCGTTGGAGGCAGACGATGTTTTAGCAGTGATTGTAGGGCGGGGCGACGTAGCCCGTTTACTGAGTTACGGTGGAAAGATCATAAGGGAGCTGGGGGAAAAAGTCGGAAAGACGGTTCGCGTGCTGGAACATGGGGTTGATGCCAGAAAATTTTTGGAGGACTTGTTTGCGCCGTTGAGTGTAATCACGATAAACACGATCTGGCTACCCGACGGAACCACTGAAACCCGAGTGATCTTAAGGAAGCGGAGTCGGAGGATGAAATCGCTCCTCATCAATGTGGAAGCGCTGAAGGAAATCGCTAAAAAGGTTCGTGGAATAACCCTTAGAGTGGAATTCGGCAGATGACAGAGGTTCTTGTATGGAAATCGATCAACTGGGAGACTGGCGCAGAACTCACTGTTCAACCGACGTGAAGCCGGGGTTAGATGGAAAAGAAGTCATTGTTTTAGGCTGGGTTCGAGACATCCGGGACCTAGGTGGCATACGGTTTGTGATCCTGCAGGACAGGGAGGGAACCGTTCAAATAACCATTCCACGCAACGAAGTTGGCGAGAATATGGCCAAAAGAGCTGACTCGCTGCAGCGACAGTACAGCATCGGCGTGAAGGGGATAGTTAAAAAGACGGAGCAAACCCCGAGGGGAATAGAAATCGTTCCCAGCGAGATTCGAATACTTGGAATAGCCCAACACCCGCTGCCCTTAGACGTTACAGGTCGAACTCCAGCGCAAATCGATGTGCGACTGGACGCGCGTGTTCTTGACCTGTGCCGGGACGAGAATAAGGTTGTCTTTAGAATTCAGCATGTTGCGCTTGCAGCCGTACGTGAATTCTTGTCTGAGCAAGGTTTCACAGAGGTGCATACGCCAAGGATTATCGCCTCCGCGACTGAGGGAGGAGCTGCCCTCTTTCCTGTTGATTACTTTGGGCGTGAAGCTTTTCTTGCGCAGAGTCCCCAGTTGTATAAGGAGCAGTTGGTTTTGGCTTTTGATCGGGTTTTTGAGATAGGCTCCTTTTTCAGGGCTGAGGAGTCGCATACCAGGCGCCATTTGAGCGAGTTTGTTTCCATTGACATTGAACAAGGGTTTGCAACTGCGGACGACGCGATGAGGGTGCTGGAAGAAATGGTGCATCACATGTGTAAGGCGGTGAAAACACGTTGTCAAAAGGAGCTGAAAACCCTGAAACACAGGATTGATGTGCCGGAGACTCCGTTTAAGCGTTTCACCTACAGCGAAGTCGTTGAAGAGCTTAACGGGAAGGGAATAGACGTTCCTTGGGGAGAGGATGTGCCCACTCCAGCGTTCAGAACGCTGGGCGAGCTTCACCCCTACTTCTACTATATAACCGACTGGCCCACTAGGTCGAAGCCTTTCTACATAAAGCCGCGGGACGACAACCCTGAGTTGTGTGAGGCTTTCGACTTGATGTGGATGTGGATAGAGCTTGCTTCTGGGGGAACCCGCGTCCACTCAAAAGACCTTTTGATGAGGAGGTTGAGGGAGCAGGGGTTGCGCCCCGAATCGTTCAGTTATCACCTGCAGGTGTTTGATTACGGTATGCCGCCTCACGCGGGGTGGGCTGCAGGCCTTGAAAGGGTGATGATGATGCTCACTGGAAAGCAGAACATACGGGAGGTTGTGCTGTTCCCGAGAGATCGGTTCAGACTCACACCTTAACTGGTTTTCGGAAGAGAATTTTGAGGGTTGCTGGATGAAATTTGGTAACTTTTGATTGCTTTTAGTTGTTTTTGGTCTTGTGTCGGTGGAGTAGTTTGTGGGTCGGGTTTTTCGGGGTGAGAAGGTGAGTATTCCGAAGAGGATTAGGGAGTTGTTGGATGTTATGGATGGGGATTACGTGAAGCTCCCGCTTCTTTCACGCTGAAAATTTGTTTTTTGAGTGCCTTTGAACACTTAGGATTTTTAGCGCGCACAGTAAACGTTGATATCTGGCCTAGAACTTAGTTCTGGAAAGTTTAAGAGAGGTTCAACAGCATCTTGATGATGGGGGGGCGCGGGCTGAAGTTTTTTAGAAGCGGGTTTTTTCCTGAAAGAGAGAAAGGAGTTTTCCCGCGCGTGCCCATCACCAAGTGGATTTCCTTTGGTGTATCACATATTTAAAGTTATGTTGCTGTGTTATCACAGTCACATACTTTTATAAGTTCTACTAGCAAACATGCATTCAAAAATATCAGTTGGGAGG